>NZ_JBVFXW010000021.1:0-53900 GCF_055522395.1 Psychrobacter sp. TPE 89C | reverse complement strand
AGATAGCAATTGCCCAAGTTTTAGCCTAAGCAGTTTAAAAAAACAATTTAATTAAAATTTTAGGAGCTCAGCATGTCAACTAACTTTTCTAAGATCGCCGTTCTAACTGTATTAGCAAGCGCAATCGCCATTACTACAGGTTGTGCTACCAAACGTACAAACTCTGAAGTTGTGGTTGCCCCACTAGGTATCCCAGGTGGTCAAGCTGGATATAATGGCTCTGTTTCTATGAATAACTCTAGCGCCGTTATGGCTGGTGCTGAGAACCTACAAGCCGTTGTATACTTCGGCTATGATAGCAGCGAAATCACTGCACAATCAGCCAGTGTTTTGAATCAGCATGCAAGCCTACTTAGCTCAAACCCATCAGCGGGTGTTGTTATCGCTGGTCACACTGATGAGCGCGGTAGCCGTGAATACAACATCGCATTGGGTGAGCGCCGTGCTCAAGCAGCGCGTAACTATCTTGCGGCCCAAGGTGTGTCTACAAATAACATCCGTGTCATCAGCTATGGCGAAGAACGCGCTGCTGCTGCTGGTAACACTGAAGCTGATTATGCACAAAACCGTCGTGCTGAGCTGTCTTACTAAGAGTCGCAAAGCCAATCAGAATCAGACAAGCTTAACTTGATTCATAAAAGCCCAGTGATATTGATATTACTGGGCTTTTTACGTGTTACTAGGGCGTGTCTTCAATTCACTCGATAGTCATCTAAATGGGCTAAAAATGGCTAAATCTTGCCAAACATCGTCAAATAGCTGGCTAATATCCCGATATTATCTGCGCTATTTTTCTTGTTTGACGGCAATTTATCTCATTTTTATCACCATTTTTGAAATGAAGACACGCCCTAAACAAAAAACAAACTCATACCAATCGATATAATTCATAATGCCAACCTTACGCCTGACGCATATTCAATTTACTCAGCTACAGCCTATGACGTGGTGTGCCACCGCACAGGTGAGTGAGTATCCACGCCTCAAACATCAAGATTTGTGGGGCAAGTCGTTGGGGCGACCCATTGATAATGCTTCATATATAAATACTGATGAATGGTATAAATGTAGTTGGCAGTACCACATACCACTAGATAACTTATCAGTGCGTGATGTCGCTCATACCCAACGTCAGCGACAGCGTCAAGGCGTGCGTCTGTTGTTACAGCAATTACTAAATAGACTAGCGCTCAGCGATACGTTAGATGAATCCGCATTCCCGTATCGCCTTGTTAAAGGTAGATACTATGTATGCTTTAGTCATACAGGTGGCAAAAGCAAGGCCGTCAATACACCGTTAAGCAGTACCGTCGCCGTGGTAATTAGCCCTCATCACCCTACAGGTGTGGACGTAGAGGTCAATAATGTTGCATGGCATGTGGCAAAGCGATTTTACTCAGATAATGAGATTGTGATCTTGCAATCATTACCCACAACTCAACGTGACACGATCGCCAAGTTTCTGTGGCAGATAAAAGAAAGCTTTATTAAAATTCATCAATACAAACTGGCTCAAGGTCTAGGAATAGATTATTCCTATCTTATTGACGACTTAATAGATGCCAGTAGAGAGCCGTCAGCTTTAACCGTCATAACTGACCTTAAATCACCTTATCAAATTGCCGTCTTATCTATACAACAGACGGTCGTTGTTTTTTAGATAAGAAAAATATATATTGCTCTGAACAGTGCTTATTGTTTTAAACAACGACCGTTACTTTATTTCAGACAAAAAAACGACCCTAAAAAGGGTCGTTTTTTCGTGCTTACTTTTCTTCTAATGACATTATTTAAACTGTGATTAGATTAGAAACGGTAAGTTGCACCAACTTTAACAATTGGTAACCACTCTAACCAATCTTTATCTTCAAGCTCTTGCTCAGCTTTCTTAGCAACGTCGCCTGCAGTAGTGGTTTGAGTATCACCGTTTGAATCTGTATAGGTAACTACACTGTCTGAATCAATAGCTCGAACAGTTGCGTCAGTTTTGCCCATGTAAGCTGCGCCGATTTCACCAAATAGACCGAAGTTATTTGTGATGTTAGGACGGAAACCAATAGTACCATAAGGCGCTAGCTTATTACGGTGCTCGATAGTACCTTCAAGAGTACCAGTTTGAGCAGCATTATATTGCTGGCCATCAACTTTAAAGAAACCACCATCTGCATTAGCAGTTACATCGATATCGTTATCAGGTACGATGATACCAGCACCAACTGTGAACCAGTTACCAGTAGGACGTAATTGTACGCCTAGGTAAGGGTTGCTGAAGTCTGCGTCAACATCATAATTTACATCGCCAGCATCGAAATCACCGCCGAATAGGTCGGCGACATCGCCACCTGCCCAACCAGCTTGTAATTCAGTGTTCTCATTTAGTGACCAACCGATGTTAGCACCATAACCTAAAGTACCCGCTTCAGCACTTACAGATGCTGGGTTAATAGCGGTGTTGAATAGTGTTTTAGTGCCACCAACGACAGCCCCAGTAGTATTACGGACAGCACCAGCAGTTTTACCGATAACACCAGTGTTAGTAGGTTCTGCTTCATAGGCGACAGCAACTGGTTCTGCTTGATAAGCAACAGCAACTGGCTCAGCTTCATAAACATTTGCGTCATCAACAACGATAACTGGTTCAGCAGCGAAAGCAGCAGTTGATGCCATGACAGCAGCAGAGATAGCCGTTAGTTTAATAAATTTCATCAATATTCTCCTAAAGAATGGGATAACTCGCCCGTAAAAAAATGATAATTCAGATTTTGATATCAATCATTTTTGTTGAGGAGATTAAAACAATTTTGGCTTTAAAAGTCATCCCTATAGATGCGCTTTTTATTTGCCATTATGTAAAGATTGCATAGGTATTGTAATAATTACTACACCAATCCGTAAAACTTCGAGTTTCTGTTACACAACACTCTTACAGCTACTGAATAGCGCAAACATTGATATTGGACAGCTTAATGTTTATGTAAGGGTATTACAAAATATGTCATTATAGTGAACGACCTTTCCATTAAACTCAGTGGCGGTTATATAGCTTATTACTACGGTTTGTTGTACTTTGTGAGTTGGTGTAGCCACTGTTGCTCTAAATAGGTTTTTAGACACATGCATTTATCATGCAGTTGTTTCTATATAGTATGAGCAGATAGCGTGCCTAAGACTTGTCTAAGCTTGATATTGTGCTAAATTAGAAGTAGTTGAAAATGTGTGATAAATCTACGTATTCACAGCTACCTATCTGATTGATTAAAACATTGTGATATTTCCTACTGTATTATTTTTATTATTGAGCCATCCATATGCCTAAAGTATCGTCGATTACCCGTGTGCTAGAGATTATCGAAGCCGTGTCTTATGCTTCAAAGCCTCTCTCTCCACTTGAGCTATCACAGGAATTAGACATTCCTAAACCAACCATGCATAGATTGATCCAGAATTTGGTTGATGAGGGTTTTGTGACCGTCGATATTGGAGGTGGCATCATTCCTGGCAAACGAGTACGCAATTTAAGTGTTGAGCTGTGGCAGCAGCGCCAGTTCTTTAATGAACGACAAATGGTTTTGCACAAATTAGTAGAGGAAGTAAAAGAAACGTGCGGGATTGCAATTCCTTATTATATGGACATGCTCTATACCAACCGTGCACAGACCGCTCTACCGCTACAGATCTATCTGCCCGTAGGTGCCAAGTCACCAATGTGGTGTACCGCTACCGGTAAGCTGTATTTGAGTCAGTTATCTGCTACCAGTCGTAATAAGATGCTGCAAAGTCTGCCACTAGATAAATTCACCAAAAACACCATCACCGATATCGATACGTTAAACAAAGAACTGGATCATATTGCTGAGACTGGTGTGGGTATCGACAACGAAGAGTTTATCTCTGAAATGGTAGCTGTGTCCGTTCCTATACTTGATAAAAAGTCGCGCTATCTGGCTTCACTATATATTCATGCGCCAACCGTACGTCTATCTTTGGATGAGCTATTGACACATGTGCCACGACTACAAGCAGCGGCACAAGATATTCAATCGCTGGTATATGAGCTACAAAGCTAAAGCCGTGACCGTTAAATGACTATCATTAAATGGCTATAATCGAATAACTATAAAAAGACCTGCACTAAGATATTAGTGCAGGCCTTTTTATATGGTTGAACACATCTCTTATAATGTATAGCCATTTAGTAGTTCTTTGACTGTATTAAACATACTATTTTGGAGCTAATACCATTCACAAAAATTAGAGTAGCAAAGAAAACGAGTGCAAGTACTACGCATTGTAGACTAAACAAGTTTGATACCGCTAATCGTACTTTTGGGGATTGGTTCTAAGACAGTACCGAACTGTCATGACGCGCCATGATGCTAGAAAAATCTCTATCGCCATTTTCAACTGTATGCGCTTCATATAACTCCGCAGCTTTAGCACCCATCGGCGTATCGACGTTTGTATTCTGAGCAGTTTGCAAGGCCAGATTGAGGTCTTTTTGCATCAGCTTACTCATAAAACCACCTTGATAACCGTTGCTCGATGGTACGTTCTCCATTACTTGCGGGTAAGGATTGTACACTTCTAATGTCCAGTTACGGCCTGAGCTTTGTAGCATAATATCTGATAGCACCTTGGGATCTAAACCATTTTTGACGCCCAAATTAATCGCCTCTGCTGTCCCAGCCATGAGAATACCTAACAGCATATTATTGCAGATTTTTGCGACTTGTCCGGCACCATGCTCGCCAGCATGAAAGATGTTTTTGCCCATGACCGCCAGTATTGGTTCCGCTCTCGCAAACGCGTCAGCACTGCCACCCACGATGAAAGTCAAACTGCCTGCGATAGCGCCGCCCGTACCACCGGAGACTGGCGCATCTAAGAACTCTATACCCAGCTTGCTTGCTGCCTCTGCTACTGTCCTTGCATCAGCAGCAGCGATAGTACTGCTGTCAATCACTAATGTGCCTTGTGGTAACTCTGCCAGTAGACCGTTGGTGCCATCTTCACCCAAATAGACAGAGTGAACGTGCTTGCCAGCAGGCAGCATACTGATGACGACTTGTGCATTGCTTGCAGCAGCTTTAGGACTATCTACCACCCTAGCACCTGCTTGCTGTAGACGCTGAGTCGCATCCTCAGACAAATCGTAGACAGATAATGCATAACCTGCTTTTAACAAGTTCTCCGCCATTGGCGCGCCCATATTACCCAGCCCGATAAAAGCAATGTTTGGCTTCGCACTGCCATTATCCGCAGTATTTACATCCTTTGTATTCATCTCATCATTCCTTGATGGTTATATAGTCAGCATGACGCACGCTTGTGTTTTGTGTACGTCATGCCATTATGTCGTTCAGTGTGGTATGTCTAATTAATATAGATAAACTGGTTAATTTAAATTGTTAGCGGACAAACTGGTTGCCTGCTGCTTCAGTACCCAACCAACCGTCTAAAGGGTGCTCACCGGTCGCATAAGGGTTCACAAAATGCTGTTGGATATATGCCTGCCCCTCTGCATTGAGACAATCAGCTAATGAACGCGACCACTGCGGATTTCTATCTTTATCAATCAATAGCGCGCGTACGCCTTCTTTAAAGTCAGGATTGGCTGCACAATGTACCGCCACATTGGTTTCTAGATATAAAACTTGCTCTAGCGACAGGTCAGCAACTTTGTGATAAAGCGCATAGGTCAAAGCGACGGTAACGGGACAACCATGTCGATAAGTGGCGACTGCTCGCTGCGCCCAACTGTCTGCTGCAAAGTCTGAATGTAACGTTGCTAATGCCTCATCACTTTGCAATATGGCATCGATATCACCCAAGCCACCACTATTCATCAACTGCTGGATAGGTTGCCAATATTTTGCTAAATTGCTGGCAGGTAACTCAGCAACTGATTGCGCGGCGAGTGCACGGCTAACGATACTATGCGCACTATTGTTATCGCATTTATCCTTACTGCTGGCAGCTGGTTGCCAATCGCTCTGTTTTAAACTTTGTATGACAGCATCATAGTCACTACTGGCGACGGCATACTCTGCTAGATTGGCCAATAGCGCATCACTACCATTGCACATAGCACCGGTTAGCCCTAAGAACAAACCTGTTTTGGCAGGCATATTTTGCAAAAACCAACTGCCAGAGGCATCAGGGAATAGCCCGATAGTCACTTCTGGCATTGCAAAGCGGGTACGCTCAGTGACCAAACGATGGCTACAACCTGCCATCAATCCCATACCTCCGCCCATGATGATACCGTCACCCCAAAGTATTAGCGGCTTAGCGTAAAAATGCATCTGCCGATAGAGGCTATATTCATGACTGAAGAACTCTGTCGCATAAGGGTTCGGTAACGGTGCACTGGTCGACATACTGTCATACAGCTTACGAATATCACCACCCGCACAAAAAGCCTTGTCGCCTGCGCCTTTTAACACCAAAGCGACTATCTGTGCATCACTTGCCCACGCATCTAACTGCTGTGCTAATAGTTTGCACATATCAACACTCAGCGCATTGAGAGATTTGGGCGTATTGAGCGTCATGACGCCAATCAGATGACCACAATTTGTCGGTTCAGTGTTGAACAATACTGGCGCTTCTTGCTCTGTGCTTTCTGTAACTTTTTGATTATTATCTGTTGTTGTAACTGATGTCATGGCGGCTGTCATAAAAAGTACCTGCAAAAATTAAAATGAATAAAGTGACTGTTAGCACATCCTACCTGCAGTCTATTTATTTTGCCAATTCGGTTTGCGCTTCTCTAAAAATGCTTGCACGCCTTCGCGCTGATCGTTGGTATCGAACAACTTCACAAACGCTTCGCGCTCATGGATAAGGTTTTGTGCAGGCGGTGTATTTCTCGCAGCTTGGATAAGCGATTTAGAATAGCTGACGGCAACAGGAGACTGTTTAGCAACGTTTTGCGCTAGTGCTTGAGCCACTTTTAACCCTTCTCCTTTGGCAGCAACTTCTTCGACCAGACCAATACGTAACGCCGTCTCTGCCTCAACGCGCTCACCGCATAAAATCATACGCTTTGCCCAGCCTTCGCCTACTAACATAGTTAGGTTTTGTGTACCACCCGCACATGGCAACAATCCCACACCAGTCTCTGGCAATGCCATCTGTGCGTGCACTTCTGCGATACGAATGTCACAGGCCAGCGCGCACTCAAGTCCGCCGCCCATCGCATAGCCGTTGATGACAGCAATACTGACACCACGATATGCTGATAGCGCCTCAAACGCTTCGCCAAAAGCAATTGCCATGCTGATGGCACGACCTTTATCGCCATCTGAAAAATTGTTTAAATCAGCACCAGCTGAAAAAAACTTTTCGCCATCACCATGAATAATTAAAGCATAAATATCATCATTGGCATTCAAATCAGTCACTAGCTTTTTGAGTGCTGGCAGACTGTCCATCGTCCATGTATGGGCTGGTGGGTTATTCAATGTCACAGTAGCAGTATGACCATCAATCGATAACTTAAGATTGGTATAATCCGTCATAAATAATCCTTTATTTTATCTGAATTGGGTATGGTTAAATGGTTAGCCGTTAGGGCGTGTCTTCAATTAGATTGAGAAAATACCCTAATACAATTAACGTAATTGATCCAACGCATCGTCCTGTAATAACTGACGTGAGACAATCACTCGCATGATCTCGTTGGTGCCTTCCAAAATCTGATGCACACGCAAATCTCGTACATGACGCTCAAGTGGATACTCATTTAGATAGCCATAGCCACCGTGTAGCTGTAAGGCTTCATTAGCGACGTCGAAGCACAGGTCAGTGGAGAGACGCTTTGCCATTGCGCAGTAGGTAGACGCTTGGACATCATTGTTATCAACTTTGCTCGCTGCTAGATAAAGCATTTGTCGCGCGCTAATGGTCTGGGTCAGCATATCAGCAAGTTTAAACTGTACCGATTGTAAATTAGCAATCTGGCTGCCGAATTGGCTACGCTCTTGCACATAATTGGTCGCTGTCTCTAGTGCTGACTGCGCCGTACCAACTGCACAGATACCAATGTTGATACGACCACCATCTAAACCTTTCATCGCAATACGAAAGCCTTGACCCTCCTCACCGATTAAATTCCCTACTGGAACTTTCACATCTTTAAAGCTAATCGTGCGTGTTGGCTGCGCTTTCCAGCCCATTTTATGCTCGTTTTTGCCATATTCGATACCAGCACTATTCGCATCTACCACAAAAGCCGAAACGCCTTTTGCGCCTGCGCCGCCTGTACGCGCCATGACGACTAAGACATCGGTAGACCCCGCGCCTGAAATGAATGTTTTCTCCCCAGTTAGCAAATAATGCTCGCCTTGCTTATCCGCTTTGGTACGTAGCGAGGCCGCATCGGATCCAGCATTGGGTTCCGTTAGGCAATAACTACCCAACCACTCTCCGCTCACCATATTGGGTAAATATTTCTGACACAAAGTATCGCTGCCATACTCACCGATCATCCAAGCAGTCATATTATGAATACTCATATAAGCAGCAACGGCAGTATCACCCCCTGCAAGCTCTTCAAACACCATGGCAGAGTCTAAGCGTGGTAATCCCAAACCATCATATTCTGGATTGGTATACAATCCTAAAAATCCGAGCTCGCCTGATTTTTTGATGACATCGACTGGGAAATGCGAGGTGCGATCCCATTCTGCTGCGTGTGGTTTTAGCTCTTTTTGGGCAAACTGCCGAGCAGTTTGGCGAAAGGCAATTTGGTCTTCGGTCAATGAAAAATCCATGAGATCATCCTTGTGCGTGCATAGCAAATATGGTGTAGAGAATTTTATAAATCGTCAGTCTAATATTGTTCATATAGTATTGGCTATACAGTATAGCAGCGGCATAACGACAATTATAAGATCAGGCTTTGTTAAAATATGCCCTAAGCAGAATTATCGCTATACCGCAAACATGTCGAACGAGCGATTAAATTGAAATGGTGGTATTAACACCACGGCTCGCCTCATCGTCAAACCATCGCGCAGTGACGGTTTTGGTTTGAGTATAGAACTGCACGGCTTGCTTGCCATAAGGACCGAGATCACCAAGCTTACTAGCACGTGAACCTGAGAATGAGAACATTGGTAGTGGCACAGGAATCGGTAAGTTAATGCCAATCTGACCGACTTGAGTATCTTGCTGGAATTTATGTGCGGCGGCACCTGACTGAGTAAAAATCGCCGTGCCATTACCATGTGGATTGGCATTGAGCATCTCAATCGCTTCATCAAGGTCGGCTGCACGCATGATACACAATACTGGCCCAAAGATTTCCTGCTGATAAATCTGCATGTCACTTGTGACGTTATCAAAGATAGTCGGGCCGACAAAGTTACCTTTCTCATATCCTTCAACAGTAATTCCACGACCATCCAGAATCAGACTCGCACCCTCTTCTACCCCAGTACCAATCAAGTACTCGACACGGGCTTTTGCGGCAGGAGAAATCAGCGGACCTAGGTCTTTATCATGCTTGCCTGCTGATACGACCAATTTTTCTGCTTTGGCCTTAATGTCATCAATCCACTCACCTGCAGCACCGACCAATACCACCACTGACAGCGCCATACAACGTTGACCGGCAGCACCAAATGCCGCGCCTGCTAACTGATTGAGCGTCTGTTCTTTGTTGGCATCCGGTAAGATAACACCGTGATTTTTTGCACCCATCATGCACTGGGCACGCTTACCGGATTGACTGGCACGCTCATAGACGTGTTTGCCAACAGCGGTAGAACCTACGAAAGAAACGGCTTTGATATCAGGGTGATCACAAATAGCATCGACGGTAGCTTTTCCGCCATGTACAACGTTTAGCACGCCTTCAGGTACGCCAGCTTCAATCGCTAGTTCAACCAAACGCATGGTGACCATCGGGTCTTGCTCAGACGGTTTAAGAATAAAGGTGTTACCAGTGGCAATCGCCATTGGGAACATCCATAGTGGAATCATTGCTGGGAAGTTGAACGGTGTGATACCTGCACAAACCCCTAGCGGCTGCCAGATACTATAGGTATCAACGCCTGATGCGACGTTTTCAACGAAGTCACCAATCTGCAAATTCGCAATACCTGCTGCATGCTCGACCACTTCTAAACCACGGAATACGTCACCGCGAGCATCTGCAATCGTTTTGCCTTGTTCAGCGGTCAAAATCCCTGCTAGCTCATCCATATGCTCGCGTATCAATGCTTGATACTTTAAGAAGATACGGGCACGTGTGGTGATAGGTGTTTTGCGCCACGTTTGAAAAGCGGTCTGGGCAGCGGCAACTGCTTGGTTAATTTCATCGTCGGTCGTTTGTGGAACTTTTGCGATAACTTCTTGTGTGGCGGGATCAGTGATATCAATCCATTCGCTGGTATTAGAATCGACGAATTGACCATTGATGAGCTGCTGAACGTGGTGCATAAGATATCCTTATCTTTTTTGCAAAACTACCATATAGCGGTATAGTCAATCCTCTATAAATTAGATACGGTGTCAGCCTCGCTTAGTCTACTATTTGTAGTACTTTCACTCGGCTTCCTTGTATCCAAATTATATTGAACAAACTATATTTTGTATTGATAAAAAATTAAATACTCATCAATAACTACCAAACATGGATAATTTTAAAATGATTTATTATGTATCGTTATTGACTATAACAATAAATCAATTTTAGGGTCAAGCGCTTTATTAAACTTTTATGTTAGGTTATATTCACCAGTAAATATTATGAAAATTTAAAACCAATACCAATCCAAAAAAGTATGATTCGCGGCGTCAAAATTGTTTAGTCCACAATAGGTAGTATTTGCACTCGTTTTCCTTGCTACTCTGACTATTGTGACTGGTACAAAAAAGCCCATGATGATTCATGAGCTCTTGTACGAAATTGAATGGCATTATTTATCAGCAATCAATAAAGTCACATTCCGCATTGATTAATAATCTTTCATAGACTGCTTGATCGCATCAATCGCGGGTGGATTATCGAGTGTCGACATATCCCCTGTTTCCTTGCCTTCTGCTAATGCACGAATGGCACGGCGTAATATTTTTCCAGAGCGGGTCTTTGGCAACGCTTGTGGGAAATAAATGGCCGCCGGCCTTGCAATACCGCCAAGGGATTTGACCACGGCACCGATGATTTGCTGCTCAATACGGAACCGATTTTCAGTCGTTGCCACCTGCTCGTGGTCTCTCAGCACACAGAACGCAATGGGCAACTCCCCTTTTAACTGATCTTGAATACCCACAACTGCACACTCTGCCATCTCTGGATGCATGCTGATCGCCTCTTCAATTTCTTGCGTACCAATACGATGACCAGCGACATTAATTACATCGTCTGTACGCCCTAAGATATAGAAATACCCCTCCTCATCAGTTACGGCATAGTCAGACGTTGAGTATTGTTGTCCATCAAACAAGCCGAAATAGCTACTGACAAATCGCTCGTCGTTACGCCATACGGTAGTGAGACAACCAGGTGGCAGAGGCGCCTTGATTGCAAGTAAGCCTTTTTCGCCAGCAGCACAAGGTTCGCCTGTTTCTTCATTGATAACGTGTGCATCATAGCCATACATTGGATAACCAGGCGAGCCTTGCTTATGCGGTTTATGATTGAACTTTGGCGTATTACTTAAAATAGGCCAACCAGATTCTGTCTGCCAATAGTGATCTAAAATAGGAACGCCTAGATGCTTAGTTAGCCAATTGGCTGTTGATTCATCGAGTGGCTCACCTGCTAAAAAGAACGATTTAACGCTTGAGACATCATAGCGTGTCATCCAAGCCTCATCTTGTTTTTTGAGCATACGCACACCAGTCGGTGCGGTGAACAAGATATTGACCTTGTTAGCCTCGACAATCCGCCACCAGATACCTGGATTTGGGCGATGTGGTAATCCTTCATACATAACACTGGTCATGCCAGCTAATAGTGGCGCATAGATCGTATAAGAGTGTCCAACGGCCCAGCCAATATCAGATATCGCCCAAAACGTTTCACCTGCCTTACCGTCATAAATATAATCCATCGATGTCGTCAGTGCTACGGCATGACCGCCTGTATCACGTTGCACACCTTTTGGCGTACCCGTCGTTCCAGAAGTATAGAGAAGATACGATGGCGTATTGGACTCAAGCCAAACAGGCTCAACAATCGCATTGGCTTCACAACTGACACGGCGCTCGGTTGCATAGTCCACATCGATATCCTGTGGTACAAATGGCAATACGCCTCGGTTGACGACCAGCACATGCTCAGGCTTCACGTTGGCTTGTTCGACCCCTTGATTGACGAGGCTTTTATAGTTAATGACCTTACCACCGCGCAAACCTGCATCCACCGTAATGACCATTTTTGCTTCGGCATCATCCATACGAATAGCCAAGTTATGTGCCGCAAACCCGCCAAACACGACTGAATGCACGGCACCGATACGAGCACAAGCCAACATCGCATAAGCGGCTTCTAAAATCATCGGCATATAAATGATGACCCGGTCGCCCTTGCCGATACCATGACGTTGCAATACATCCGCAAAATAATTGACTTCTTTATACAAGTCATTGTATGTCAAACGGCGCTTGGTATAGTCTGTATAAAACTCGACGTTGTTGCCCAGATCTTTAAACGAATCAACGACGGCCGGAAAGGTTTCTATTAATTCTTGATTAATCTCTGATGATAACCAGATAAATGCGTCCTGCTCTGCGCGCTCTTCGAGGTGACGATCCACACAGTTATAACAAAGATTGGTCTCACCGCCGACGAACCACTTAGCGAACGGCAAATTACTGTCATCCAGGATTTGCTCAGGCTCTTTATGCCAGTAGATACGCTTGGCTTGCTCAGCCCAAAACTGCTCGCGATTATTAATGGAGTCGTGATAGATATCAGAAAATTTCTGAGTGGTATCGGATGGCGCTTGAGAGTTTTGAATAGAAACGTGGTTGCTGCTTTGATTGCTACGTTGGTTGGTGGCTTGCTCGCTCATAATGGCTGTCCTTAGCGTAAACGATGAGTAATAAGATACTACTTTATAATATAATACCATTCACAAAAATTAGAGTAGTAAGAAAAACGAGTGCAAGTACTACCTGTCGTAGACTAAACCAGTTTGACACCGCTAATCCTACTTTTTGGAAATTGCTATAAGCTCTTATTGTATATTCTCATAATACAATACTGGCTATCCTTGCCAAAACTAAAAAACCGATACATTATGTATCGGTTTAAAATGTATCAGAGCTAATGATAAAGGTCAACTACATAAAATTATACTTCGGTCTGATCAGCATACATCTTACGCATGACTTTTTTGTCATGTTTGCCGACAGAGGTTTTTGGCAGGTCATCCACAAACTTAAACTGACTGGGCACACCATACTTAGGAATCATACCTCGCTCCACGGCTTTTTCAGCAATGGCTTTGATATCATCCACATTCGTGTCTTGAGCATCAGGTTTTAGAACTATCAAAGCCAATGGACGTTCACCCCACTGTTTATCACGAACACCAATGACTGATACATCGGCCACGGCTGGATGCAGTGATAAAATGGTCTCAATCTCTAATGATGATATCCATTCACCACCTGATTTGATCACATCTTTTAGGCGATCGGTAATACCAATGCAACCATCAGGACGTATGTAAGCGATATCTTGAGTATGCATGTAGCCATTTTCCCATAGCTCCTTACCCGCATCCTCATTTTTCAAGTAGCTTTGGGTCAGCCAAGGCGCTCGCAATACTAACTCGCCTGTATTTTCTTTACCGGTACCAACCGACTGATTGTCTGTGCCCCAAACTTGGGCCTCGACCATCAACACAGGCTTACCAGTCATACAACGGCGTGCGATATCTTCATCATCAGACATCTCAGGCTCGTTGAGACTAAACTCGGTCAAGCTAATAAGCGGCGCGGTCTCTGACATGCCATAACCAGTATAAACTTCGATACCTTGGCTCATCGCTACTTTTGCCAAACCTTCTGTCAATCGTGAACCACCAATGATCATTTTTAGGCCATTAAAGCTCGCACCACGATCCTGTGCTTCTTTGAGCACCATTTGTAAAATCGTTGGTACGCAATGAGTGATACTGACTTTTTCATTAATAATCAAATCGAGCAAACTATCAGGGGCATAGCGTCCTGGATAGACTTGTTTTAGACCCACCATCGTTGCAGTAAACGGAAAACCCCACGCATGGACATGGAACATCGGCGTCATAGGCATATAGACATCACCATAGCTAACGCCCTGCTTATCAGGAAGCATACCTAAGGTCGCGGCTTCTGCCAAACTGTGCAATACCAATTGACGATGGCTAAAGAACACGCCTTTCGGGTCGCCCGTTGTCCCTGACGTATAAAAAGTCGTCGCAATGGTATTTTCATCAAAGTCAGGAAACTCAAACTCACTATTGGCGGCTTCTAATAATGTCTCATACTCACCTTTTACGCGATTTTGGCTACCACCAAAAACGCCTTCATACGATACCCCATCATCATCAAGCCAAATGATGTGCTCAATACTGGAGTTCTCAAACTGATAGTCTTTGACCAACGGTGCAAACTCAGAGTTCAGCATCAGTACTTTAGGCTTAGCATGATTGATGGTATAGAGAATTTTATCTGGTGACAGGCGAATATTAACGGTTTGCAAAATATACTCTGACATCGGTACCGCAAAGTACGACTCCAGATAGCGATGACTGTCCCAATCCATCACTGCCACCACATCGCCAGCGTCAAGCTTTAAATCAGCTAAAACGTTGGCTAAGCGATTGATACGGCTAAACAGCTCTTTATAAGTGAAGCGTTTTTTATCTGCATAAACAATTTCTTGATCTAGCGACACTGTCTTGGCACGGTTTAATAGTTGCTTTACCAATAGTGGATAATCGTAAGCGGACGGTGCACTATTATAAATATTTGACATAAAATTGACTTCCTTGTTGATCAGAGATAAATCGTTAACGACTCTCGTTGTTAAAATCTTCTAACAAATTATATTTTTATGAGCAGCCATTACTGTTGCTCCATTATTATTACTAATAGTATTTAAAAAATGCCATCATCGATAGTAAGAAAAAACCCACATCATGTAAAGTATACACGCATAAACACCATGACACTGAGCGTTCGTTTATTCTGGTTTCACGCCTTATCACGTTATGTTAGCGAGCCTTTAAATTATTAGCCCTTAGATTGGTAGACTTTAGATTATTCGCCCTTAAATTAATAGCACTTAGGTTATTAGCCTTTATATTAAGCGGCACGTGATTTGGTCTTTACCATACCAAAACTGGCAACGAGCAATGCCAAAATCTGTACAAACACTAGCAGCCATACCGTTAGCGACCACTGCCCACGCGCATAGACGATGCCGCACAGCCAAGCCCCTAACGTCCCACCCGTATAATAGCCCAGATAATATAAACCCGATGCGAGTGAGCGGCCTTTCTTCACATTGACCGCGATATAACTAATAGTCGCCGCTTGGGTAACAAACACACCTGAGGACATGATAGCAAGCCCTACCACCACGCCCCATAATGGCGTCACGAGTGTCAGCAACACGCCTATCATAGAGATAAAAATAGCGACCCGAACGGTACGTGCTGACCCGAAGCGGCGTAACAGGTTGGTCGATAACGGTGTAATAACGACCCCTATCAGATAGACTGCAAAAATATTGGCCAATGCCCCCGTACTCAGCTCATAAGGCGTATTGGCCAGATGTAGATTAATAAAGGTAAAACAGCCCACTAGCGAGAACAACACACACGCCCCAAGCAGACAGGCCGTCACGACATAACGGTTGGTCAAATGCTCTCCAAGCGTCTGTATCGCTGCTCGAAAGTTAGGATTGGCCACAAATTGCTGTGATGATGGTAGCATTTTTCCAACCCACATCGCACCGACCAGCGTCATCGCTGCCATCACATAATACCCAGCACGCCAGCCAATGAGCTCGTGTAAATGCCCAAGCAAAAACCGACCAAGGAACCCTCCTAATACACAGCCCGACACATAGAATGACATCAGATCCGTTACTGCTCGCCCTTCAAACTCCTCACCGATATAAGCAATCGTCACGACCGTAATACCTGGCACTGACAACCCCTGCATGAATCGCCATAACCCTAGCCAACCAATACTCGGACTCTGCGCGATTAACGCCGTAGGTATCGCCAAAAACAACAGCGCTCCAACGATAAATGGCTTACGTCCCACTGCATCAGAGAGCATGCCCAAAAATGGCGACATAATAGCAATCGCCATTATCGTCGCGCCAACGATCATACCAGCTTGCACTTCAGTCGCCGAAAAGTCCACCATTAGCACAGGTAGCACCGCTTGAATAGAGTACACTTGCAAAAAAGCAAACATACCAATCAAGCCAATTGTGAGCTTTAGTACCCACGATGGCGAATTCGTTTGAGGAGATAACAATGGGGCGTTATTTTGAGTCTGACTGACAGTATTGTTCACAAGGATGCTGACTATATTAGGCGTCATGTGGCTGACGTGAGTGATAGAATTAAAATAGAGTCAATTCATTATAAACAGGTTACAGCGTCAACTTAGCTTGATGTATGAGAACTACCTCTGCGCTCGGTTGCCTTGTACCACTGTTAAATTGAATTAACCATATAAACGTCAGCAATGATAATTGCTTTAGGTTTGTAACGACAAGCACATTATGGTATCACAGCCAATCACGCGTGCTGATATCAAAACCTAATACAAACAAAAAACGCCATTAATAACAACGTTAGGGCATGTCCTCAATTCAAACGACATTCATCTAACTGGGCTAAAAATGTCTAAATTTTGCCAGACATCGTCAAATAGTTAGTCAATATCTCGATATTATCTACACTATTTTTCTCGTTTGACGGCAATTTATCTCATTTTTATCTCCATTTTTGAAATCAGAACACACCCTAATCAAAGTTTCACCTTTGTAACAGACTTTGAGTGAGCGAATTGCCATAATCATAAAGCGCTATACAAAGTAGCTATACAAAGTAGCTGTATAAAATAGCTATATAAAAACAATCTTATAAATTTAATAATTAATTATTTAAGGAAGTATATCGATGAGCGATAAAATTCATGATTTAGGATCGGGTTTTTGGAACATACGCGGATCATTTCGCATTGGTGGTGTACTAAATATCGGTACGCAATGCTCACTAATAAAGCTAGCATCAGGACGCTTTATCTTTTTAGACAGTTATGCCTTAACAGGTGACGTTCGAGACGAAGTGATGGCATTGACCAATAATGGGGAAAATGTCGAGGCTGTACTGAACGTACACCCATTCCACACGGTACATTGTGCACAGATGGCAAAAGACTTCCCAAAGGCAACCTTTTACGGCAGTAGCCGACATCATAAAAAAATATCAGAAGTACAATGGGCAGATGACCTGGTTGAGAGTGATGCGGTCGCTGAGTGCTATCCTGAGCTTGAGTTCTCTATGTCAGAAGGCGTCTACTATATTTCGCCTAATGAGATGATTCATGCCGGTTCATTATTGGCCTATCACCCTGCCAGCAAAAGCTTGCACGTGGATGATACTTTTATGAGTCCACCAACAAAGTTACTAGAGGCGATATTGCCTGAGCTGATACTACATCCTACGACCAAAAAAGCACTGAAAAACGAACAAAGTGCTGGCAAGGAATATTGTGACTGGGCTACCAATCTCGCCCATGAATGGCGTGACACTAAAAACTTGTGCGCGGCGCATTCATATTTGGTCCAGTTTAAAGAAGGCCAGTTTGAAAAAGCACTATTAAAAGCGATTAATAAGGCACGTCCTAAGTTAGAAAGCGCTTAGTAGAACGTATACTTTAAGAAAGTGAAAACACAAAAGAGGACTACCGTAATAGTAGTCCTCTTTTATTTTGACCTGACGACATTTTTATCAAAACTACTCTCAAAAGTACTATCAAAACGACTGTCAGAATCACTAGAAAAACGATTATCTAAATAACAAGGTCGCCAGCTCGTCTTCATTATTAATAATATCTGCCAAGGTATAGCGCTCAAGGACGGCAATAAAAGCCCTTAATGCTTCAGAGAATACACTTTTGAGTTGGCATACTGGTGTAATCACGCAGCCTATCGGTTTATCTGTCTTTTCTTCGATGAAGGTAACTGGCAAATCTTTTGATTGAGAGCCTTTATCCTTACTCACTGGTACGGCAAAGCACTCTACCAAATCAAAATCAGGCTCTATTTGTTTAATCAATACACCCAAATTAATCTCTTTAGGTGTACGTGCCAGTCGTATGCCTCCATTTTTGCCACGCACACTTTCTATATATCCTAACTGACCCAGCTGATGAATAACTTTGGTCAAATGACTTTTGGAAATGTCATAGCTATTGGCAATGTCACTGATATTAGCGAGCGTGTGCGGCTCCGGTTTGACCGCCAGATAAATCAATGAGCGCAGTGCATAATCACTATAATTGGTCAATCGCATTTACGAACACTCCCATTCTAATTCTCATTATTAATCATTTAACCACTAGCTGCTTAACCACTATCTACTTAACCAAACAGGCCATCCGGTCTAGGGCGTGCCAGCATCGGTACGTAGCTGATGCAAAATAACATAAAGCAGGCAATCCATGCACCTTGAGCAATCATAATCCATAATAAGTAATGGCTCATATCTACCAAAGGCAATAGCACGCGACTGGCAAACACCAAAACCATCAAACCATACATCAAAGTTGTCGTTTTAGGTGGATTATGAATACTGCGGCCAGTATGCCCAAGCGATACCCGTGTCATCATCGCTACCGTCATCATGCCAATACCCGAAATCGCGAGCCCATGTACCGCCAAACTATGAGAGAAACCTAACCACGGTTGCAATGCGTACAGCATAAAACTCAAACACATGCCTAAAAACGCAATATACAATGACCAAAGCAACGGCTTTTGCCAAATGCCACGATGATGCCAACCTACTAGACGAATGATGTTAACGATTGCCACACCGAGCGCCGTTATAGTCAGTAAATATGGATGAGGATAAAACAGATCAACGATAAAAAAGGCTAAAAATAATAATAAGCTTGCGATATCTTGTACTTTACTATTATACAAGGTAACGGTTTCCGCAACGCCTTTAGCGTTAGTCGTACTAAGACCTCGCTCAATAAAGAATGGTACCACGCGGCGACCAATGGTCAATACTAAGCCAATGATTAAATAAAATCCCAGATACATGCCTGTCTTCATGATGCTCATGTCTGCATTGATAATGCCCCAATAGCACAGTCCATTGCCTAACATTAATAATGCCAACTTAGCTAAGATGCCCATCTGCTTATATTGCTTGACTTGCCATACTGCTCGGAAAATAGCGAAGGCCATAAACGTGATAAACAAAAAATCACACACTGCGGCGACGTACAACAACAATGCGCTATTGCCCGCCACCACTATGCCCATGCCACAAGCGATCCAACTAAGACGTGCTAACAACCAACAGGCAAAGATACCTAACAGTTTGTAGCCGTGCGGCATCATCACCCCTGTCCAAGTCTTGACCGCTGTCAGCAAAAACCCTGCAACCACTGCCAATGCATAACCATAAATCATCTCATGGCCGTGCCAATACAAGGGATTTAATACCTGCGCGTCTATATCTGTATGCCCAGTGAACACAAAGGCCCATAACACCATCGTGACTACCGCGAATAATGCAGCAGCACTAAAGAACAGACGGAAACTCAAATTAAGAATTGGGTGTGGCGAGCTTGGCGGCTTACTGGGTAGGTTAATAGATTGCATAGTGATCTTCTTAGAAAGTATTAATAAAACCGACCTTAAAGATTCATTTTATATGAATGTTATATGTTAAGCAACGTACTTAGCCAGCTATAGTCGGTGAACGACTAAACCGCTACGGCGTTACCCTCCTTAGATGTACTACTTGTACAATCTGCAGTCGACTGCCTTGTACCCATTTTAGAGTTCTTTGACTATATTGTATTGAAAAATAGTTTTTAGAAATAAAAAAGCCACCCATATGGTCGCTTCTTATTTTTGGAATACTTAGGACATGCTGAGCGAGAAAAGCTATGAAAAAATGACTTAAATTCATCAGTAAATTTAAGGTGAGCTCAGTACATAATCATCAGTATTATCACCTTGCCATTTATGAATAAAGCTACCACTCGGATCATATTGCTGAGTTTGTTTGGCCAAATTAAACTGTCGGCAGCCTCTTGGATCAGCACCTACTCCCGCTAGATACTGCCAATTACCCCAATTACTAGCAACATCATAATCGATAAGGTACTGCTCGAAATGAGTTGCCCCATAACGCCAATCTAAACCCAACTCATGGATGAAACAGCTGGCAACTATTTGTCTGCCACGATTGGACATATAGCCCGTTTGCTTTAGCTGATTCATGCAGGCATTGACGATAGGATATGGCGTAGTACCCTCTTTCCACTGCTCCAGACGCCCTTTATCAAACCCTGTCGTTGGTGACTGTTGGGCAATACCTTTGTACCAAAACAGCTTTTGCTGATGGGTCATGGCATACCAATGAAAATACTCACGCCACAGTAGCTCAAACCATATCCAGTAAGTAGATTCATTAGCCACCACTTCACGCTCATAATGACGCAAGCGGTTCAGCAGCACATTGACTGAGAGGGTGCCATTTGCGAGCCAAGCCGAGAATTTAGTAGAGTGTGTCCAGTCATCCAGCGCATTGCGCGTGGTTTTATACGTACTAGGCGCATCAGAATTGAAATAATCGTTCAAATGGCTAATGGCATTGGTCTCTCCACCTTTAAACTCAGAGGGCAGTTGCACATCAAGATGATGCTTGTTGAAGAATAATGAATAGCTACCTGCTGTACCATTTATCAAATTGTCTGGCATGGGTAGTAGAGATTTTGGCGCTGGACTAATAACTACGTCTGTTTCGGCATTTAGTAAATCATGATCTGATTCGACTTGTTTACGAAACTGCGTGAAGCTTTTGGGCAACGCTCCCATCGGTAAAGACGCAAACAACGTATTGGTTACTTGCTCATGCCAGCGTACCTGTGGGTACTTACGTTGCAAGATACTATAGGCTTGGTTTTGGTGATAATCTGCCGTTTGACTGACATATATATCAGTGACTTGCTGATGCTCGATAAGCTGACACAGCTGCGTAAAGGTATCCAATGCGGCCGATGATGTATGCGGTGTTAGATGCAACAATCTATTGCCAAGACGTTGTAGCGATTCATCCAGATCAGACAGACTCTCAGATAAGAACTGCTGACGAGCATCTCCTATTCGATCGAAGTCGTAAGCTTGATCTTTATTTGTCTGACCGATGCCATCTGCTAAAGCATCCGCATAAATAAGTAACAGCTGCCTATGGTTGTCTTGGGCCAGCATTGCTGCTTTTGCCAATGTTGCATTATCATCTATACGCAAATCATTATAAAATAGTACCAACACTGCTTCTTTATCTGTTGGCTTCTTTGTTAAACTATCTAATTGCGGATTTGACATGTTTTCGACTCCCTAATTGTACTCATACACTTATTAGCTCAGTCTGAACTATAATATTTTAGAATATGATATACGGTACAAGGTATGTTAAATACCTCACTTAAATGTTTGTTATAGTCAAATCCATATAAATCCGCTACATCGTTGACCTCGCCAGCTATATTAACGTATCAATATCACTGTAGATTGATGATACTTATCTGCGTTATTCTAACCATAAGCCTGACTGCCTACATGATTTATTCCTAGGAGAATAATATGACTGAAGAAAACGCACCAGAAGAAAAACGTAAGCTCATCAACAAGTTTTTGATGAGACTAACGAAAGATCAACCACAGATGTATTACGCCACGACATCCGAAATCTCTCGCAGCATACATACCATGATAAAAGAGCATACCAATCGCCTATCTGTAGAAGAGCAAGCACTTGTCAGACGCATCACGATTGAAGAGATTGAAGCCCTACTTGGTTTTCATCATAAACAGAAAATTTAAATAAACGCGTGGTGTCTCAAGAACATAAACATTAATACCTGCTAATTTGAGACAGTACATCCATAAAAAAGACCGCTATATAAGCGGTCTTTTTTATGGTTAAAATATCAGTTTACAACATTTAAAAGTTAAGCTCTCAAAATGGATACTCGCGTGGCTGATGCTGTACAGATATCCAATGCAATCTAGTGAACTCTTCTAGTACCCACTCGCCATTGAAGCGACCGATACCTGAGTTTTTCTCACCACCGAACGGCGCATTACTGTCATCATTCACTGAGATATCGTTGATATGCGTCATACCAGCTTTGATACCGCGGGCAAAACGCAGGCCTTTGGCTAAATCTTGCGTAAATACTGCACTCGATAGGCCATACATAGAGTCATTGGCAATAGACAACGCATCGTCTTCATCTTTGGCACGAATGATACCAACCAACGGGCCAAATACTTCGTTACGTGACAAATCCATCTCACGCGTGACGTCGGTGAAAATATGTGGCGGTACTACTTGACCGTCTATCTCACCACTTAAGATCATTTTTGCGCCTTCTTCTTGCGCTTTGGCGATTTTGTCTTTTAATGACTTGACTTGTTTTTCGTTGATAATTGGACCGACTGCTGTTTCCATTTTATCAGGGTCGCCGACTTGCAAGGTTTTGACATGCTCAAGGAAACGCGTCACGAAGTCATCATATAGTGCGTCTTCGACAATAATGCGGTTGATCGCAATACAGATCTGACCTTGGTGCAGGAACTTACCGAAGGCAGCTGCTTTTACTGCTTGATCGATATCAGCATCTTTTAATACGACAAATGGGCTATTACCACCCAATTCAAGGGCAACTTTTTTGATATAATCGCCGCCATTGGCCAGCTCGCCGATGTGCTTACCGACTGAGGTTGACCCAGTGAATGATACTAGGCTTGGCGTTTTGTGTTCAACAATCGCATCACCTATCTCGCTACCTGAGCCAACGACTACGTTAAGCAGACCTTTTGGCAGACCTGCTTCTTCAAATACTTTTGCAAGTAGCAAACCACCTGTCACAGGCGTGTCGCTAGCAGGTTTGAGTACCACTGCGTTACCAAGTGCTAAGGCTGGCGCGATAGAACGCTGGGTCAAATGCAATGGAAAGTTCCATGGGCTGATGACTGCAACAACACCAATTGGCTCACGGTAAATGAAGTTTTCTTTATCAGGGGTATTAGACGGACGAATCTCACCGTGCACACGATTAGGGAAAGTCGCAGCTTCCAAAGTAATTGCCCGTGCCGTACTAAGTTCTACAGTCGCTTTAATGCGCGTACTACCTGACTCTTTAATTAACCAGTCGATAATCTCTTCTTGACGCTGGTCCAATATATTGACGACGTTGTACAGTACAGCAGCACGTGCCGCTGGTGTTTGCTTGGCCCACTCTTGCTGTGCCTGACTAGCAGCTTCATAGGCTTCATTGAGCTGCGCTTCCGTTGCTTGTTGAATTTTTACAAGCTCGTCGCCGTTGTATGGGTTTGTATTGGTATTGACGCTATCGTCTTTACCTTTTTGCCATTCACCTGCAATATATTGCAAATGAAAGTCACTGTAAGCACTGGTGTTGGTATTATTCGCTGACATAATGATCCTTATTTTTACTTAGTTATGTTTGAAATTTGGTTTTAAAGATAGTTTTAAAATTGTTATCGAAATATCGAATGAGAAACTTACTTATAAAAGCTTATTTATAAAAAATCGCTTATAAATAGCTTCTTGTAAACAGCATCTTGCAAGAAGTGCCTCTAAACTCATTGTTAAGCGATATATCAGTCTAACGATTTGACTGACAAACGTCCTAATGACTAGCGAGCCTAAAACGCACCTTGATAGACGACTGGTCTAATGCTACCATAGCTATTAATAAAACAAGACTACTTTACCCGTAAATATTGTTGATGAAACGTAACGCACATAAATAAATACTATTAGAATACGTCCTCAATATGACGCTTAAATGAATATTAATCACTCTATTGCTATGAAGTTCCAAGGAGAACATCACCTCTATGTCTACTATTACAAATGCACCACCCGTACCTATTGCTACATCAGATACTAGAGCTCACTTGCTCGAAACTGGCTATCAACTCATCGCCAAAAAAGGCTTTACTGCCGTTGGTCTTAAGCAAATACTAGACACAGCAGGTGTACCTAAAGGCTCTTTTTACCATTACTTTGCGTCCAAAGAAGCGTTTGGTGAAGCGATTATCCATCATTACTTTAGCCTATATAAGACACGCCTAGACATCATCGGCGCGCAAAATGTTAGTGCACAGCAAAAGCTATATAACTACTTTCAAAACTGGTACGACACTCAGCAAAACGGCTGCGATCATGAGAAATGCTTGGTGGTTAAGCTCAGTGCTGAAGTAGCGGATATGTCAGAGCCTATGCGCATCGCGTTAAATGCAGGCTACCAACAAACCGTCAACTGGCTTGGTGATCAAATAAAAGCCGGCTGGATAGATGGCTCTGTACCACAGCCTGAAAACATCGCTGCTGAGAGCATCGCAAAACGTTGGTACTTTGCATGGCTTGGTGCCAGCTTAATTGCCAAAATCAGCCAAACCAATACCCCACTCGCAGAAGTTTGGCAGATGACGACGTCACAACTCGGACGCTAAGGCTCTAGACGCGTATTCTCCATTCGTAAATGACTACTCCTGCATTAAAATCCTACGTTAGATAAATCATTGGTGTCTTAAAAAGCGTACCAATGATAATCGCTAGCAATGAATCATTCTTAGTCTCTTGTCATTCTGGTTTCTTGACTGCCTCAAGCTATCAAGGGTCTAAGAACGATTCACGTTCTTATACACAATCCTCATAACTCTTAAACTCCTACTTAATAATCAAGTTATGAGAGACTTTTGTAAAAAACACTAGACGACTGGTCTAATTGATGTACAATGCACGCAAATGTAAGAAACGAACTCGCCAATAAATAAATTTGCAGCTCGCACACCCAATCAATATTTAACAAAGTTTAGGAATATTATGAACAACTTCCAATATTACAACCCAGTACGTATCGTTTTCGGTGAAGAACAAATCAAACAATTATCAGACTTAGTGGCTACTGATGCCCGCGTCCTTATCACCTATGGTGGTGGCTCAGCGCAACGTAATGGTACATTGGACGAAGTGAAAGAAGCATTAGCAGCGAACGGTAATCGTACCGTATTTGAATTCGGTGGTATTGAAGCCAATCCAGAATTTACCACGTTGCTAAAAGCAGCCGACATGGTCAATGAGCACAACATCGACTTCTTATTAGCCGTTGGCGGTGGTTCAGTGATCGATGGCAGCAAATTTGTTGCATTGGTATCATCACTGACTGAAGAAGATGGCACTGTGTCACGTGAACAAGCGTGGGATGCATTGACTAGCTATTGCAGAGACATCGATTCTGCGGTTGATTTGGGTGCGGTACTGACCATTCCAGCAACTGGTTCTGAGATGAACTCGGGCGGCGTTATCAACTATAGTGAACGTCAAGCAAAACTACCGTTTGGTAATGCACTTGCCTTCCCTAAATTCTCAATACTAGATCCTATCAAAACGCTTACATTGCCTGAACGTCAGGTTATGAATGGTGTGGCTGATGCATTCGTTCATGTGATGGAACAGTATCTAACCTATCCAGTAAACGCTAAAGTCCAAGACGCTTTTGCTGAAAGCCTGCTCAAAATCCTTATCGATGAAGGCTTGGTTGTTAAGCAAGATCCAGAGAACCTAGAAACCCGTAAAAACATTATGTGGACGGCGACAATGGCATTGAACGGTCTGATCGGTACTGGTGTACCACAAGACTGGACAACTCATATGGTTGGTCATGAGCTGACATCTCTACACGCGATCGATCATGCACGTACCTTAACTATCTTATTGCCATCAGTGATGCGTGAGCTAAAAGAAAGCAAAAAAGAAAAATTGCTCCAGTATGCACGTAACGTATGGAATATCACTGATACTGATCAAGACGACGACGCTATCATTGAGACCGCGATTGTTTACACTGAAAACTTCTTCCGCGAACTTGGCTTGCCAGTTAGCCTAGAAGATGCCGATTTGACTGAATCAGCGATTGATCCAATCATCAAGCAGCTTGAAGTGCATGGTATGGTAAAACTGGGCGAGCATGGTACAAACGACTTAGACGTATCACGTCGCATCCTACAACGTGCTGTTACTAGCAAAGCATCTTAATATGTAACATCGCCGTAATAAGAAATACATATAGTTATGCTATTTATAGTAGCTACTCAGCAATGGGTAGTTACTACATTCAATATCAGATTAGACATCACATCAAAGATAAAAAGCTTTGAACAAAGAACTTTGTACAAGAAGAACCTTTCATCGAAGGATGTAAAGATAGACACTTAAAATCAATAATTAAAAAGGATAATAATATGAGCTTTGATAATACTCAAAACCAACAACAAAATCGTCAAATCAAACTGGCAAGTCGTCCTCATGGCACACCAACCAGCGACAACTTTGAGCTTGCTACTAGCGACATCCCTACCCCTAACGACAAGCAAATGCTCCTACGTACCGTTTACCTATCACTTGACCCTTACATGCGTGGCCGCATGAGTGATGCAAAAAGCTACACCGACCCACTACAAATTGGTGACGTCATGACGGGCGGCACAGTGGCACAAGTGGTCGAGTCTAATGTCGATGGCTTTGCTGAAGGTGACTTGGTTGTATCAGGTTCTGGCTGGCAGGACTATAGCGTCAGCGATGGCGAAGGTGTGCTAAAACTAGATAAAGACATGCCACATCCTTCTTATGGTCTTGGTGTACTTGGTATGCCTGGATTTACTGGTTACATGGGTTTAACTGATATCGGTAAGCCGAAAAAAGGCGAAACATTAGTAGTAGCCGCAGCAACTGGCCCTGTCGGTGCAACAGTCGGACAAGTGGGTAAAAAACTTGGTGTACGCGCAGTTGGCGTGGCAGGCGGTGCTGAGAAATGTGCTTATGCTGTCAATGAGTTGGGTTTTGATGCTTGTATTGATCATCATGCCGAAGACTTCGCCGAACAACTAAGCAATGCATGTCCAGATGGTATCGACATCTATTACGAAAACGTGGGCGGTAAAGTGTTCGATGCGGTACTACCACTATTGAACGCGCATGCCCGTATCCCAGTATGTGGTCTAGTATCACAATACAATGCCACTGACTTACCTGACGGTAAAGACCGTTTAGGTATGCTAATGGGTCAAGTATTGGCCAACCGTCTGACGGTTAAAGGTTTCATTATCTTTGAAGAGTATGGCGACCACTACCCTGAATTCTTAAAAACCATGGGTCAATGGGTTGAGTCAGGCGATATCAAAACCAAAGAGCATCAAGCAGATGGCTTAGCACAAGCACCGCAAGCGTTCTTTGATATGCTAGAAGGCAAGAACTTTGGTAAAACAGTCGTTAAAGTTGCTGACGTTAAATAGTTTATGGTGACTTATAATCGCTATAACTACTTAACAACATAAATACTGACTTTAACAACTGACTATTAAGTCTCAAACATAGATACTGTTAGCAGTCATCATTTTCTATTACAATTTTAAGATGGTTGCTACTTATCTGATAACAGAATTTTTTATCTATCCACACTAATTTTTAAAAGTAATGAATAATAAATAAGGATAACTATGAATATTTTAATGGTACTAACGTCACATGACCGTCTCGGCGATACTGGTAAAAAAACAGGTTTTTGGCTAGAAGAATTCGCAGCACCTTACTATGCATTTATTGATGCAGGTGTGAATGTCACGCTAGCCTCTCCTGCTGGCGGTCAGCCACCACTCGATCCTAGTAGTGACAATGAAGACACGCAAACCAAAGACACATTACGTTTCAAAGATGATACTGATGCTCAAGAGCACCTTGCTACTACTAAAAAGCTCGCTGACATGAAAGCAGAAGACTTTGATTCAGTATTTTACCCTGGTGGTCATGGCCCATTGTGGGATTTGGCAGTAGATGAAAATTCTATCAATCTGATTGAGACTTTCGTTAAGCAAGACAAACCTGTTGCGTTTGTTTGTCATTCTCCAGCAGCGCTCAAAAATGTGAAAATTGATGGCGAATACTTGGTTAAAGGCAAAAAAGTGACTGGCTTTACCAACTCAGAAGAAGATGCTGTTGGTCTTACCGATGTCGTGCCATTCCTAGTAGAAGATGCAATGATCGCTAATGGTGGTCATTATGAGAAAGCAGCTGATTGGGAATCATTTGTCGTAGAAGATGGTCTATTAATCACAGGTCAAAACCCAGCCTCTTCAGAAGAAGCTGCTAAACGCTTACTCGCTAAGCTTAAAGGTTAATACTATGATTCGTTTGCATCATCTTAACCAATCACGTTCATTGCGTATTTTATGGCTCCTAGAAGAATTAGGCGAACCTTATGAGATCGTGAGTCATCAACGTGATGCTAAGACGCATTTGGCGCCTGATAGCTTAAAAGCGGTACACCCTCTTGGTAAGTCACCGGTCATCGAAATGGATGGTCAGACATACTCAGAGTCTGGTGCCATTACTGAGCTATTGATCGAGCGCTTTGCACCAGATCGCTTGCGTCCTGCACCCGACAGTACTGACTATGGTCATTACTTGCAGTGGATTGACTTTGCTGAAAGCTCGCTCATGTTGCCACTTATGCTTGAATTGTTTACCAAAAAAGCAGGCATCGAGGATAACGAGTTTTTGAACGGTTATATCGAGATAGAAAAGACCAGATTGTTTAAGTATCTAGATACGGCGGTCGAAGGTAAGTCGTTTATCGTAGGTGACCAACTCAGCGGTGCAGATTTCATGCTATCGTTCGACTTAATCATTCTTGCTCAACGTCAGAAACTAGACGATTATCCGCATATTAAGCAATATGCAGAGCAGCTGGCGAGCCTTGATAGCTATCAACGTGCCATGCGCCTTGAAGCTGAACATGACGAATCAAAACAAGCCTAAACGCACGCCATAGTAAACGTTTTATAAAAAGCATGATAAAATAGCTCAAGTCTATCTTGGGCTATTTTTGTTGTTTATTCCTATAGTCGATTCAATTTAAAAGTAGTACAAGCCAACCGAGTCTAGATGTATATGTAATACTTCAAGCGAGGTTAACGCTGTCATACTTTGGTAGTGGAATGACTATACCTATAAAACATATTCTATTGTACGACTATACCGTTGACAGGTTTTATTAATCTAAGCCTAATACAATCAACCGTCCACCTTCAAAGACAGTCATTCATCCATGAGTACTGAGTATCAATTCAAGCCCCACGAACAGCCAATGATGGTGGGCTCTCCAGCCAATCCTGATCATCCTGCACGCCGCAAGGTTTTTTACCTGATTATTGGTATTATTATTGGGGTGACTGCCAGTTTTCAAAATGGTTTGCTGGTCGCGAACCTGACTCAAATTCAAGGTGACCTTAGCCTAACGCCTATGGAAGGCGGATGGATATCGGTTGCCTACAATATGACCAATGCTTGTATCACCGTATTGTTATATAAGATTCGTCAGCAATTTGGCATGGCATTGTTCAGTAAAATCACCCTGTTTTTTTTGCTACTAGCAACCAGCATGCAATGGTTTGTAAGCAGTGGCTTGATGACGACTGCTGATGGTATGTGGCTTGACCCGTATTACTTAGAGATTATAGCGCGTGGCTTAAGCGGTATGGTGGCCAGCGGCATGACCATCTTAGGATTGTTCTATTGTTTACAAGGTATGCCAACCGTCAAACGTACTAGCGGTCTAATTTTGGGTTTTGGCTTGGTGCAGTTTGGTATTCCATTATCACGAATCATTTCGCCCTACCTCACTATCGACGGTCAACTTGAAAGCTTATTTCTATTTCAATTTGGTTTGGCACTGATTTGTTTTGGGCTGATTAATATATTAGAGCTACCACCAGGTAATACAGAAAAAGTATTTGAAAAACTGGATTTTTTAAGCTTTGGATTTTTTGCAAGTGGTCTGGCTGCATTGTCTGTCGTTTTAGTACAAGGTAGGATTTTATGGTGGACGACACCTTGGCTTATCTATCCACTCATGATTGCCATCGTTGGGATTAGCATCGCATTATGGATTGAAACCCATCGCAAAAACCCAATGCTACAAGTGCGCTGGATGCGTAGCCGCAATATTATTGCCTTTATGATTACCGGCGCTGTCATGCGAATTTTGCTATCTGAGCAAAATGTCGGTGCAGCAGGATTACTTGCCAACTTAGGCTATGGTGGCGATCAGCTGATTACTTTTTATGCTGTTATATTAGCCGCTAGTGTATTGGCTTTGGTCATTAGTATTTTTAGCACCAATCCGATAGATTTACGCCGACCCGTTATTTTTGCAGTGGCGTTAATTGCCTTAGGTTCTTGGATGGACACGAGTGTGTCTATTAATTCAGCACCTTATATGTTTTATATCAGCCAGTTTTTGATTGCATTTGCCGCCGTGTATTTCATGGGGCCTTTGGTTTTTGAAGGGTTTTTGCGTGCTATTGCCAGCGGCCCTGCCTATATTATTAGTTTTTCCGTTATTTTTGGCATTTCACAAACGGTAGGCGGATTGGCGGGTGCAGCCGCTATTCAAGCATTTACCACGGTTCGTACGCAGGTTTATTATGCAGATATGGTCAGCTCACTCAATTTTGGTGATCCTGAGCTAGTCGGACAGATAGCTGCTGCACGCAGTACTATATCTACACAAATGACGGACACCACTCAAACCAATACGGCTGCTGTGTTGCAAGTACTGCAAGGTATTCAGCGCCAAGCCACTGTGTCTGCTTATGGTGATTTGTTTTTCATCATGGCCCTTCTATCGACTGGTGCTACCGTTATTTTACTGCTCAATTATTTTTACTATCGTTATCATAAACGTAACCCATTGGCTAAAGAGCTGGCCGTTATCGCTAAAATGCGTGAGCGAAAATAAGATATTTTTCAATATCGCTAAAATATAAACAACACGTTTTTGTACCCATATAAAATTATCTATTATATTGATCTAACCCTTTAGGAGCGCGTCATGAGCCAAGAAAAATCCAATGACCCTGACCAAAAAACTCAGACGCCAGCCGACAGCCTGTCTTCTAACAACCTATCTTCTAATGACTTGTCTTCTAATACTGGTGAGACAGCAAGTGCTCAAGACAACGAGACCCAAGTTGCAGAAAAAGTAATGGAGAGTGGCGCTGATAATGAAACACCCATGCCACCAACCGAGCCTATTCCTTCCGCTTCAGGATGGAACCCTAAGAAAAAAACGTTCTTTAATATAGGGCTTTTTATTGTCCTCATCATAATTGGTGTATTTCTGATTCTTTATGCTTGGAAACTGCCACCCTTTACCCCAACGGTGCAGCAAACCAACAATGCCTTTGTAAAAGGTCAAACAACCATTATCAGCTCACAAGTATCTGGCTACGTGACCGATGTCGCCGTAGAGGATTTTGCTACTGTGAAAGCCAGTGACCTACTAGTAAAGATAGACGATCGCACTTTTCAGCAGCAGCTTGAACAAGCACAGGCCAATATCGAAGTGGCATTAACCAACCGATCCAGTAATGCGCAAGACACCCAGTCCAGCCAAGCTCAGATAGAAGCGCGTGAAGCCGATTTATACAGCGCGAAAGTCAGTGTTGATAGTGCACGCGAAGATGTCAAACGCTATCAAGGACTGGATGCGATTGGTGCAGTCTCAAAAGCGGAGGTAGCACATACCAAAGCAGAACTTGCCCAAGCGCAGGCAGGCGTACAACAGGCTGAAGCCAATCTACAAGCTGCACAGCAAGCTAGCAAAAAAACCAGCGGTAGCCGTTCATCACTTGATGCCAATATCCAAAATGCTGAGGCCGGTGCCAAGCAAGCCAAAATCAATTTGGACAATACTATTATCACAGCTCCCGAGTCAGGTCAGTTAAGCCAAGTCAGTGTAAAATCAGGACAATACGTTAGTGCTGGTACACAGCTCATGTATATCGTACCGAAGGGCGTGTGGATTATTGCCAACTTCAAAGAAACACAAATCGCGAATATGACAATAGGCGAACCTGCGACCATCCATGTGGATGCACTGGGTGGTGCTAAGTTTTATGGACGTATCAATAATATCTCGCCAGCAACGGGCAGTGAGTTTAGTTCATCAGCAGCAAACCCGACTACTGGCAACTATATTAAAATTGCTCAGCGGATTCCGGTACGTATCGATTTAGATGAAAATCAACCTGAACTGGCCAAACTGCGACCTGGTATGTCAGTTTCTGTCGACGTGGATACTGAAGCAAAATAAATTCCCGCATTTACTATTCGGCATCTACTATTCGACACTTGCTATAAGTACGAAAAAGCCCCGCTAGCAAATTGTTTATAACAACTGCTAGCGGGGCTTTTTATTATCGTCAAATTACTTATGGTAATAAGCGTTTGGTATTCCAACTATCGCCATTTTCTTGAGTATATACAATGCGGTCATGCATACGGTTAGCACGGCCTTGCCAAAACTCAATCTCATTGACCGTAATCTCATAGCCACCCCAAAATATTGGCGTTGGCACTTGCGTGTCTTCTGGATAATCTGCTTGTAGCTGCTCAAAACTTTGTTCCATCACTTTACGATCAGCAACTTCACCACTTTGTGGCTGGCTCACCCATGCACCCACCTGACTATCATGTGGACGCTTTTGGAAATATACTGCAGATTTTTGAGCATCTATCTTAGCAATGCTGCCGCTGATACGGATTTGCCGCTCAAGCTCATGCCAAAAAAACAGCACTTCAGCTTTAGGATTCTCGGCAATATCTTGTCCCTTGGCACTTTCGTAGTTAGTATAAAATACAATACCAGTATCTGTAACTTCACGCATGAGCACGATACGTACGCTAGGCTTATTATCAGCACCGCAAGTAGCCAAACTCATCGCATACGGCTCTTGCACTTTCTGCTCTATCGCTTCATTCATCCAAGCATTTAATAACTCAAATGGTGATGTAGGTACTGACTGTTGATCAAGCGCGCCCTTTTCATATGACAGACGTTGATCGGTAAAATCCATACTCATGGTCATTCCTTATCTTAATGTTTTTAAAAATGGCAATAGAAATGAGAAAATGTACTAACCCAATACGGCTTTGATATGAGCAGCCAAGTCATTTGCGAGCACATCACATTCTATTTCATCATCTGATTCAACCATCACTCGAATCATAGGCTCAGTTCCTGACTGACGAATCAACAGACGGCCTCTACCTTCTAAAGTAGCCTGCGCTTTATCAAAAGCGGCAACCAATTCCTCATGCTCAAACGGATCTTGCATTTGCGACAGACGCACGTTGACCAATTTTTGTGGCAACACCTCAAACCCCTCGACGAGATCACTGAGCGCGCGCCCACGTGCTTGCATCACAGCCAGTACTTGTAAGCCGGCAATGATAGCATCGCCAGTACGGCTCTTATCTAAGCATAAGATGTGTCCAGATGGCTCGCCACCTAGTATCCAACCATTCGCTTCGAGCTCATGCATTACATAACGATCACCTACTTTTGCACGCGTAAATGCGATACCGTCTGCTTGCAGTGCTAATTCTAGACCCATATTGCTCATAAGTGTGCCAACTACGCCTTTCGCCTTGGACTGACCTTGGGTAGCAAGCACATATAAGATGCCATCACCGTCGACCAGATTACCAGCCTCATCGACCATCACAATACGATCACCATCACCGTCTAATGCGATACCAACATCTGCCTCGTGCTCAACTACTGCTTTTTGTAAGCCCTCAGGATGAGTAGAACCGCAATCAGCATTGATATTGAGTCCGTCTGGCGTATTGTTGATGGCAATCACGTTAGCGCCCAATTCACGCATAACTCTTGGTGCCACACTATAGCCTGCACCATTGGCACAATCTACGACAACTGTCAGATGGCTCAAATCATACTGATAAGGAAAGCTGCCTTTACAGAATTCGATATAGCGACCTTTGGCATCGTTGATTCGATTATTTTTACCCAACTGTGCTGGATCAAGAATAGGCATAACCAAATCATTGTTATTGTTATTATCACTGGCACTGGCATTGCCACCAATACTCATAATGACTTTTAACTTATCGTTAATAGCATTTTGCATCTCATCAGTCAGCTTTTTGCCATCCCCTGAAAACAGTTTGATACCGTTATCATAATAAGGATTGTGTGATGCAGAAATCACCACGCCCGCATCAGCGTTGAAACTACGAGTTAAATGAGCAATGGCAGGTGTTGGTAATGGGCCAAGCATATGAACATCGACACCAGCGGCGTTAAATCCTGCTTGCAGCGCCCCTTCGATGACGTAGCCTGATAGACGAGTATCCTTACCGATGACCACACTAGGTCTGCGCGCAGGGTTGTCATTGTTCTCTATCAATACCTGTCCCGTGACGTAACCTAACTTTAAAATAAAATCAGGCGTAATCGGTAACTCACCAAACTTCCCACGGATACCATCGGTGCCAAAATAGCTCATTATGCATGCTCTCCATATCTAAAAATTAAAGGCCCAACGTATACGCAGGCGATACTACTATTATAATAATAATCTGTTTATGTATTTTACAAAAAAACAGCCAACAATAACAAGGTATTGTTGGCCGTTTTTATCTCAAAGTCAAGGCAGCTCTGCAAACCAGCTTTCACTAATGTAACACAGAGCTGTCAAAAACTATCTAACTTACTCGATAGTTTGGTGCTTCTTTAGTGATTTGAACATCATGAACATGCGACTCTTTCATACCTGCCGACGTCACTTTAATGAACTGTGGATTGGTACGCATATCTTCGATGGTTGCAGAGCCCGTGTAACCCATTGATGAGCGTAAACCGCCAACCAACTGATTAACGATACCAGCGACTGGGCCTTTATAAGGAACACGGCCTTCGATACCTTCTGGTACCAGTTTTTCCACGCCATCTTTAGCATCTTGGAAGTAACGGTCTGATGAGCCATTTGAGCCTGACATCGCACCAAGACTACCCATACCGCGGTAAGCTTTGTAGTAGCGACCTTGGAACAGTTCAACTTCACCTGGCGCTTCTTCTGTACCAGCCATTAACGAGCCTACCATGATGCACGAGGCACCAGCGGCAATGGCTTTTGCCATATCACCTGAATAGCGAATACCGCCATCAGCAATCAATGGAATACTGTCTTTTAATGCACTAGCGACGTTATCAATCGCTGAGATTTGTGGCACACCAATACCTGCGATGATACGCGTGGTACAGATAGAACCAGGGCCAATACCTACTTTTACGGCATCGGCGCCTGCGTCACGTAATGCAAGTGCTGCATCGCCTGTTGCAATATTACCGCCAATGACCTGTACATTTGGATAATGCTTTTTGATCCAAGCAACTTTATCAATCACGCCTTTTGAGTGACCATGTGCGGTATCAACAACGATGATATCAACATCTGCTGCAACCAATGCTTCAACACGCGCTTGAGTATCTGCACCAGTACCAACAGCAGCGCCAACACGAAGACGGCCTTGCTCATCTTTACAAGCATTTGGATTGTTTTCAGCTTTTGCAAAATCATTAACGGTGATAAGACCTTTTAGACGGAAATCATCATCGATAACGATCACTTTTTCGATACGGTGCTCGTGTAGCAAGCGTTTGATATTTTCGTTGCTCTCACCTTCATGTACCGTTACTAGCTGACCTTTTGGTGTCATGATTTGGCTAACTGGTAGCGACAGATTGGTTTCAAAGCGCCAGTCACGATGTGTGACAATACCAACAACTTTATCCGTACCTTTCTCTACGACAGGCACGCCCGAAATATTATTATCTTGAGTTAAACGTAATAATTCACCGATGGTCATCTCTGGGTGCACAGTGATAGGATCAACGACTGTACCCGCTTCAAACTTTTTGACGCGGCGTACTTGTGTGGCTTGCTTGGCGATATCCATGCTCTTGTGCAAGATACCCATGCCACCAAGCTGTGCCATAGTGATGGCCATTTCAGACTCAGTGACCGTATCCATAGCCGCAGAGATTAGCGGTAGATTTAGCGTAATGTTTTTGGTCAAACGGGTAGAAAGATCGGCAGTTTTTGGCAAGACTTCAGAATAGGCTGGCAACAATAAAACGTCATCAAAGGTTAAGGCTTCATCGACAATTCGCAACATACAGACCCCTAGTGGTGGTTATTTTGATGGGTGGGATTTTAGCAATAAACCAGCGAAACAAAACGCTCGAAAACTGCAAGTGATTGGTGAATCATAAGTTTGCACAAATATAGTGCAGTCTCACGCTTAACCACTTATTTATCCCTTAAAAATAACGCCATATTATAACAAATAATGAGACAAATCGCATGCTATATTTGTCAGTTTGTTTTACATAAGTAAGTCTGTGTTGATGACGATCACGCTTTGTATGGTTAGTAGCTCTATTTTGATACCAATAGCTTTCTTTTACGGCTTACAGCTCTCTTTTGTAGCTATAATTGATTTAGTTTAAAAGAGAATCAAGGAAACCCAGTGAAGATATATATGTGATACTTCAAACAAGGTTAACATGGTCACTCTTTTACAGAGGATTGACTAGATTGGCTTTCTGTTAAAGTAAAACGCTCTGTCGGTAGATACTTATTTTGCTGCTTATACAAGTAACCTAGCATCTGCTCACGTATCTCACAGGCTAACGTCCATGCTTCTATGGGACCTACCGATGAAACAGCACCGCGCAGTTGAATGGTATTTTCTGTCACCTCTACGACAAATATTTCAGGCTCCGTTTTGTTATCCCAAAGCTTGTTATCTTTGACCATCGAGATGAACTGCTGACGAATAGCATCAATATCTGCACCATAATCAATATACAAAAACACAGGACAGGTCTGATGTACTTCTGTATGTGACCAGTTCTCCACCCTATCAGTGATTAATTCACGCATTGGCACGATTAATCGACGCTCATCCCATGTTTTTAGTACCGCATAAGTGTAACGCAAGTCTTCCACGGTGCTAAAATTGCCATCCATTATCACACTATCGCCAATCCGTACTGGCTGAGTTACTGCCACTTGTACCCCTGCGATAATGTTACCCAATATTGGCTGGGCGGCGATACCAATGACCACACCTGCGATGCCTGCTGAAGTCAATAAGGTCTTACCAAGGCCTTCCATATTGGCAAACTCACTAAGTCCTATCCAAAAGCTCCCCAAAATCATAACAAAGATAAAGACACGGCGGAATATCGAGACATAAGTACGGCGGCGACGCTCCTTATCGAAATGCTCTTCAGCCAAATTTTCAATCTGCATGTCTTGATAACGGTTGGCAAAGAAATTAATGATGCGAATACCTAACCACATGGTACTGAATACTAATCCAATCCAAATAAGGGGACGAGTGGATGAGGCAACTGCATCTAAGTAAGGAAAACCGCCAGAAACTAAGGTGAAAACGAGTGAAAAGCTGATCGTAAAGGTTAAAGGCACCGTCAGCTTACTAACCAAATCTGCTACGCCATTGGTGCTGCCAACATACATGTTGTATTTTTCATCATCGATATAATGATTGATGATTTTTTCAGTGCCTTTACTGAGTAGCCAGCCCACACCCATGGTTAATAAAAAAAACAGTATGAGCGCTGAAAACTCCCATAGCGCAATTCCGAATATCTTTATTTTTAACCAAGTGGGTAAATAACGTTCAAACTCAGCGGGATGATATTGCTCATAGAGATTGTCAATATTGCCAACCGTCTGCGCAGAAAACACCCAAATAGGCGCTTCCTCACCTACTCGTACTCGCTGCAAATAAATAGGGACACGGCGCTCTCGGTAATCAATGTATCCAAGCTGAAGAGAGCGTCTAGCAATGCCCATGACACTGCTAGTATTACCAAGTGGCGGCTCAATCAGACCGTCGGGACGATCTGGCATGTCGTCGAACACATACAGCTCTTTTTCAGATAACAAAAAGTCCAGTCGCTTTGTCAGATCAAGCGCACGGCCACGCTGGCTTTTCTCATCAATCAAGTTCATATTTAACGCATAAGCGGCCAAGTCGTACTGCTGCTTCATTAACGCTGATTGAAAAAACTCTAAGGCTGCAAGCGGCGTTTCTAAGTTAGGCGGCTCAGACAATGGCGGTAATCCGGCATTTAGCTTATCGAGTATGTAGTAGCTCTCATTATACTCTCCTGTCAGTGCTGAATCCCCTTGTAGTCTGCCTGCCTGCTCGACGGCGCTACGCTCAGTAGGGTCAAATATTTCTTCTACCACACCAGAGAGACCAACACTATCCTCTCTCATATCATTGACTTTTTGAGAAGCATATTCAGCGAAATTGTCAGGTGTGCTTGATGACTGGGCACTATCTTGCTCACTTGCGCCTTGTTCGCTTGCAGCCTGCCTATTGTCATTAATTGCTGCATTAATTGCTGCATTAACAGGTAGGCAAACAGCGCTAATCACAAGAATAAAAAAAGCGAGTAGCAATGACCACAGGTTATAAAACGACAGGTCAGACATGGTGCTAGGATGTTCATTACCATCTATACTGGCATCGACATTGGCAAACACATCAGTGGCTATACTATGGCTACTAGCAGCTCGATTTTTGAGGGTATTCATAGATTAACGGCCAGTAATTTATGTGTGAGTCGCATACAAAGGCTGTCCTTCATGAAGATGATTCTTATATTTTATTAAGTCTACAAAAAAAGCCAGCGTAAAGCTGACTTAGTTTATGACTATCTGTATGGGTATTCTGTAACAGAATTACTTTAAGCTCGGCGCCATGTTGTACCAGCTCGGCTGTCTTCGAGCTCGATACCAGCTTCTTTTAATTGTTCACGTATCTCATCAGCACGGGCAAAGTTTTTGGTGGTTTTAGCGTCTGCACGTTCAATGATTAAATTATCAATAACGGCATCCGTTAAACCATCACCTGCCTGTTCACCAATCATAGCTTGTAAAAATTGCTGTACGGGCTGCTGCAAGATATTAAGCACTTGCGCCAATGCCTTTAATTGCTGAGCTGACTGCCATGCGGTGTCTATCTCTTCAGCTTTAATGGCTTTGGTGATGTCACGTGCCAGCCCAAACAAGACACTGATTGCGGTTGAGCTATTAAAATCATCATTCATGGCTTTGATAAAATCTTGCCCCGCTTCACTACTGTAGGCTTTAGTAGTCAACGCTTCATCAATTATGAGCGTCTCACCCTTTAACTGTTCTGCCAATTTTAGAACGTTATAGAGCCTACTTAGGCTATTATGTGCTTCATCCAAGGCACTGTCCGAGAAATTGACTTGGCTGCGATAATGACTTGATAGTAAGAAAAACCGTACTGTCTCAGGTAGGTACTTTGCCATTACATCACGAATGGTAAAAAAGTTGCCCAATGACTTGGACATTTTTTCGCCATCGACATTGATAAAACCAACGTGCATCCAGTTGCGTGCATACTCGCAGCCAGTTGCGGCTTCAGACTGAGCAATTTCGTTTTCGTGATGCGGGAATTGTAAGTCATGACCACCGCCATGAATATCAAAGGTGCTACCTAAGCATTTAGTCGACATCGCAGAGCATTCAATATGCCAGCCTGGTCGTCCTTGTCCCCATGGTGACGCCCACTGCGGCTCATTAGGCTTTGCGGATTTCCATAGTACAAAATCAAATGGATTGCGCTTGTCATTTTCGACATCGACGCGTGAGCCCGCCTGCATGTCATCGAGGTTGCGCTTGGATAATTTGCCATAATCTGCAAAGTTATCGACGGCGTAGTAAACATCACCATTGTCGCCAGCGTACGCATAGTCGCCTGTGACTAGCGTTTCAATCATTTGCTGCATCTCATCGATATGATCCGTCGCACGCGGTTCAGCATCTGGCATCTGGCAACCAAGCGCAGTCGCATCTTCATGCATGGCTTCGATAAAGCGCTGCGTCAGCGTACCAATCTCTTCGCCATTTTCAGCAGCACGCGCAATAATCTTGTCATCGATATCGGTGATATTACGCACATAGTTAACGTTATAGCCCAATTGTGCCAGCCAGCGTACCGCCATATCAAAGCCAACCATCACCCGCGCATGACCAATGTGACAATAATCATAAACGGTCATACCGCACACATACATGCCTACCTGCCCTGCTTTGAGTGGTACGAACTGGCGTTTGCCACCAGTCAATGAGTCATAAATCGCAAGCTGAGACATCGCATCGGCAAGTGGTGTGGTCATAGTAAAAAAGCCTTTTAATATAAATAAAATTGTTTAAATAATAGGTAAAAACATTGCCTGCTTTTGATTAACAAGCAATATAAACTACTGTCGTCATAAATATAACGACCGTGATATAAAACTTAACCCATTATCTTAGCGAAAACAGCCATAAAATACTACAATGAGCGCGCAACTAACACTATTCCATCACAAAAATGATTAAGGATTTAGATATGGGCAATCGCTTGAGTAAAATATACACACGTACTGGAGATGACGGCAGCACAGGTATGGCAGATGGTAGCCGTCTCAGTAAAGCTGACGACATATTCAACGTCATGGGTGATATTGACGAGCTTAACTCACACATTGGTCTGGTGCGCGCCCAGTTACAACGCAATAAAGGCCAATCTATCGCAAAGGAATTTTCTGAAGGCTTAATCATTATTCAGCACTTATTATTCAATATCGGTGGTGAACTGGCTATGCCAGAATATGAAGGGGTCAGTGCCACTCATATTGAATGGTTAGAGCAACAGATCGATGCTATGAATACCACCTTGCCACCGCTAAAAGACTTTATTCTGCCAACAGGTTCAGTATTGGTGAGTCAATTGCATGTGGCTCGTAGTGTATGTCGCCGTGCTGAGCGTCAAGCAGTGCTGTTACAGCAACAACGTCCAGAAGCCATTCGCCGCACCGCAGTAAGCTTTATCAATCGCTTGTCTGACTGGTTGTTTGTCGCTGCTCGTTTTTGTACCGATCCCAAGCAAGTCTCTGAAGTACTATGGGACAGTCAGGTATTAAAAGATTTCGCTGAGAAAAAATAGCGGTACGTGATTATTAAAATATAAAGAAAAGCCCGCAACCTTAACGCTGCGGGCTTTTCTTTATTTATCATCTAATTATTTTTTTGGGCTGACTGACCAATTAGTAAATAGCTTAGTAAGTAGCAGTGCTGTCTTCGATGATTATCATATCAATAGATTCATCTTTAGGTACTTCTTTTGGTTTTGCTGCCGCTTTGGGCTCAGACGACGCCGTTGGATTGTTTGCTGCTGGGCTAGGCTTAGGCTGACTTTCTGCTGGCTTATTGATGGTTGGCGGCGTCGCAGGTTCAGTAGGACGAGTCGGCTCAACGGGCGTGACTACTCTAGGCTCACGAATCTGTGCTGGCTGGCTGTTATTTTGCGGTATAGGTGTAGCAGCCCGCTGAGCGCGTTGGTTTTCTACTGCTGACTGGAACACAGAGCCTGCCATTACATCAGCAACGATGGTCATTAATGCTGGTTGTCCGGCGATACGTGTACGTACCTGACCACCTTGAGTGCCTACGACATAAGTGAAAGCATCATCAACGAGCATGTTGTTATTAATACGAATATTGTTTTGTGCTAAACGTGACTGCAAGCTTGGCTGATTATTGGCCGCTTGTACTTGACTAGCCTGATACAAATCTGCACTTGGTAGCGTCATGCTAACGCTTGCCTGACAAGTCGTCATACCATTTGCATTGGCTTGTTGTAATACTGCTGCATTCTGTACATCAATCACAATACCGTTCATTTTATCCGTGATGGCACCGCTAGCAAGATTGATCTGAGCATCATTTGCGTAGTTGGCAGCCAACGTTTGTGCTTGCTGACTGAGCGTATTCTTTAGAGCCGATTTGAGACGATCTTGTACCATTGGATCATCACAGCTAACGGCAGTGGCTGACGTGTTTTCAGTAACGGTCGAATCCTGTTCTGTGAGCTCTGCTGCCTCAGTGCTGTCTTCTTTCTCTGAGCGATCACAGCCTGCAAGCGCCAAACTACATACGATACCGATTCCAGCGACTTTCTGCCACTTGCTTAAACTATTATTTGCTACGCTCATATTGATTCTGCTCCCAATTTACTAATTCGTACCGCCACTGAAGGACAGTGATTGATGTTCAAACCGCAACTCTAGCTGCCATATGTCTGAAAACCAGATTATTATACGGTGTTTGGATGAAATGGTCATTAGTGTAGCCCATGGATATACAAATAACGCCCCACATAATGGGTAAAACCTACACTTGGTTGCAAAAACATAACAAATACATGCCTACGAACTCCATGTAAGTGCTTTTTTACATTATTACCGCTGGCAAAAAAAAAAGAAAAAACTATCAACTATCTGTTTTACAAATTTTATTAGACGCTGCTTATATGAGGCTATATGATTGCTCATAAAAACAGCAGACCATATAAATAATGATAAATATAAGAAACACCCGCTTACTCGGTCATCGAGGCGCTCGTGGCGAAGCACTAGAAAACACCTTTATGGGGTTTCAGCATGCTCAACGCCTTAATGCTCACGGCTTAACAGGGGTCGAGTTTGATGTGCAACTGAGCGCTGATGGTCATTTAGTCGTGTTTCATGATGATGACTTGGCACGGATGTGTCGTCAACAGTCACGCATCGATCAGTTAAGTATGGTAGAGATTCAGCGCCAACGACAGTTTGAACATCAAATCATCCCATTAGCCAGCATGGCGCCTTTGCTGAGTAGCTTTACACACATTGAGCTTGAGATTAAGACACATAGCCGCACTGATTACACCAAATTAATGAGGGCTTTGACACACAATTTAATCGATAGCCCATTTGCCAATCTCCCTATTGCACTAACCAGTTTTGATGTGGAATTGCATGCTCGATTGCAACGCAGTAAGCTACTAATGCATATACCGCGTGGCCTATTAATTGAAACACCTAAAGCGCTAACAACCGCAACCAATACTGCGCTGCAACTTGGCTGTAGCCAGTTAGGTATTTACTATCCTCTAATTAACCAATCTGTCGTTGAACGTAGCCACCGTTACGGCCTACCCATAAGTGCTTGGACGGTCAATGACACGGATATGATCGAACAGCTAGTCAAATGGCAAACTGATGTCATCATTACTGACTTTCCAAGCCATTTATTATTAAACCCATAAATCTGTTTCTCTTTTCGTTTATTCAAAAAACCTACATATTTTTAGTGTTACTTACACTTCTCCTTAATGCCTGATAAGTCACAGGTTATTTCTACTAATACATTCTATAATCCATACAAGTTATTGTTATTTAGCAATATTTTTATAGTGTATAAGTGTTCACTTTGTTAGGTTTTTAGGGTACTATAGAGACTTAAATTAATACCGTTAGGGATATTATATGATCGCAAAAAAAGCACTTGGCTTACCGCTGAAAGGCTTACGTTTCGCTATCAAATCTGGTGATACGCTTGTAAAAGCTGCCAGCACTCAAGTCACACGTTTTAAGACGCGTTTTGATGAGAGCAACTCACTTAATGAGCAGCCAGTTGCAAAGCGCAACTACGCTGATACAGCTGTTCAAATTGATGCTCCTGAAGCTAGCAGCATCGATATGCGTGAGTTCGAATTTACCAAAGCACCAATCAATTGGATTCCAGCGTCTATATTGATAGCCACGCCTATTGCGGCGGCTGTCATTACGCCATGGTATCTGTTGACTCATGAAGTGAGCGCACCTGTATGGGGCGTGTTTGGCGCCTTTATGGTATGGACTGGTATGAGCATTACAGCGGGCTATCATCGCTTGCTAGCGCATCGTGCTTATAAAGCGCATCCAATTGTCAAAAACTTCTTATTGCTCGGCTCTACCCTAGCGGTGCAAGGTTCCGCGTTTGATTGGGTATCAGGTCACCGTGTTCATCATCGTCATGTAGATGATCGTTTGGATGACCCGTATTCAGCAAAACGAGGCTTCTGGTTCAGCCATATTGGCTGGATGCTGCGCAATTACCCTAGTGGTAAGTTTGATTATAAAAACATTCCTGACTTGACCAAAGACAGAACGTTGCAGATTCAGCATAAATATTACGGTTTATGGGTAGTAGCCATGAACGTTGGTATGGTCGCTGCTGTTGGTTGGTTATTGGGTGATGTTTGGGGTACGTTGGTCATCGCGGGTTTACTGCGTTTGGTACTGACTCACCACTTTACTTTCTTCATCAACTCGTTATGCCATATGTTTGGTAGCCGTCCTTATACTGATACCAATACTGCCCGTGATAACTTCTTTTTAGCTATCTTTACGTGGGGTGAGGGTTATCACAATTATCATCATTTCTTCCAATACGATTATCGTAATGGCGTAAAATGGTGGCAGTATGATCCAACTAAATGGTTGATCGTAGGCTTATCGAAGCTTGGTCTGACCACAGACTTACGTACTGTCGATGATACGACTATCAAGCATGCTGAAGTGCAAATGCAGTTTAAAGCAGCCCAACAGCAGATTGATACGGCAGCCAGTACTGGTCTTGACCTTCCTCATGCGATGAAGAGCTTCCAAGATCGTATTAAGTTTGAATACGATGCATTTATACAGACTGTCGAAGAATGGCAAGCACTGAAAGCTCAAACCATTGAGTTGAAAAAGACAGAATATGCTGATCGCTTGCATGAAGTTGATGATAAGCTAAAGCATGACTATGCCAAGATTGAGCAAAAAATACTTGAGCATAATAGCAATCTAAAGACAGCGTTTCGCTCTATTGGGTTAAACAAAAAAGCGGCTTAATTACTTATAACAAAGCGCTAGTTTATCCTTATGACTGTAAAGCTTCTCCTTCCCTCTATCCGTCATGGATAGGGGGATTTTTTTCTTTAGTATTACAAGAGATGGACAGAGCGACACGATGTCATATGACGGCTATGTTATAGTAATCTCTTTACTCTGATATTCAAATGGGAACGGCTCATATGCGTTATCAAAACACCTATGTCAACCTAGACACACGCCTCTATCATGAGCAACTGCCAACGGCATTAGACAATCCACGTGCGGGTCATTTCAACACACAAGTTGCACAGCAATTGGGCTGGTCAGAAGATGACGACTTGATGACTCGTTGGGTTGACATACTCGGTGGTCAATACGTGCCAGCCGAGTTCCAACCGTTGGCTATGGCGTATGCCGGTCACCAGTTTGGACAGTGGGCAGGACAATTGGGTGATGGACGTGGCCTATTGATGGCGCAAGTACTCGATAGTAATAATCAACCGCAAGATTTGCATCTAAAAGGCGCTGGTCTCACGCCTTACTCACGAATGGGCGATGGACGCGCTGTACTGCGCAGTACCATTCGTGAATATTTATGTGGTCATGCGCTTACGCAACTGGGTATTTCATCCTCTAACGCTTTGGGATTTGTGGTCTCCGATACGAGAGTACGCCGTGAGCGCATCGAGGCTGGCGCGGCATTGATGCGTGTGGCTGACAGTCATATTCGCCTTGGTCATATCGAATGGATCGCCAGTTTTGCCCCTGACTTGCTGGCTGAATTTACCGACTATATGATCGACACTTATTATCCAGAGTGCCGCGATAGCGAAAAGCCTGTATTGGCATTTTTGACCTCCGTGGTTGAGCGTACCGCACGGATGATCGCTGACTGGCAATTGATTGGCTTTGCTCATGGTGTTATGAATACAGACAACTTATCTATTACGGGTAGCACCTTAGACTTTGGGCCTTTTGGCTTTATGGAACGATTCAACCCTGCTTGGATTAATAACCACTCTGACCATACTGGACGATACGCTTATCAAAACCAGCCTGCTATCGGTCATTGGAATCTCAATGCTTGGTTACCCCACTTTATGCGACTAGAGGGTGTCACTCGCGAGACATTGGCCGATTGTTTAGCGCCTTATGAGGCGACCTTTATGCAGCATTATCAGCAAGGACTGTGCTGTAAACTTGGGTTGCCGCACGAGTCCGATAGTCTGAGGTTGGCTTTTGAATGGCTGACGTTATTAGAAGATAACTTGCTCGACTATACCAATAGCTTTCGCGCGCTACTGGGATTAGTCGCGCCTAGCGCTCATCCATATGAGCAGCAGCTACTGGCGACCATGACTGCTGAGCTTAACGATGAGGCAACACAAGTATGGCAAGAGTGGTCGACACGTTACGTGGCGCAAATACAGCAACTACCACTTGAGCAAGTCATCAGCGAGATGACAACCAACAATCCTGTCTATATATTGCGTAATAGTATGGCGCAGCGTGCCATCACGGCAGCAGAACAAGGTCAGTTTGAAGAAGTTAACCGAGTGTTTGAGTTATTGGCCAACCCTTATCATGTACAAGATATCGCTACCGATTTGGATATTGCGCCCCCTCTTCCTCATATACCGCAAGAGCCGATTAGTTGCTCATCTTAACATGGCCTATCATTCTGTAATATTTTGAAACATTATGGGGCTAAGGTTGGTATTTGGCTCCGTTTTTTGGCATCATCAACGAGATAAATAATGAATATCATTTCATTATATTGTTCGGACAATTCACGGCTATTGACTAGGCGTGAATTGTCAATAGTGCTAGAATGACAGTTTTTGCTAAATTACATTTTTAAGCCTGTCTTTAATCGTTGATTACTATGTCTGTGATCATCAGTTTTTTAATGTCAATGCACCCTTAGATTATGATCATTCCATGATTTTTTGAGGGTAAAACGTTATTTTTTATCTCCATTTACTTTATTCCAATTTATTCTAACCATGGCAATTATTATGAATGACGATACCCATTTGAATACGGATCACCTTACGACAGAAAAAGAGCAGTTTGAACAAGCTGCCTTGCATTACCATGAGTTCCCCCGCCCAGGTAAAATCTCAGTTACGCCTACTAAACAACTGGCTAACCAACGCGATCTAGCGCTTGCTTACTCACCTGGTGTGGCGGTTCCTTGTCTCGAAATTGAAAGAGACCCGACATTGGCAGCTAAGTACACTGCACGTAGCAACTTGGTTGGTGTCATCACCAACGGTACTGCGGTACTGGGCCTAGGTAATATCGGTCCATTGGCATCAAAACCTGTCATGGAAGGTAAAGGCGTTCTATTCAAAAAATTCGCAGGTATTGATGTTTTTGATATTGAAATTGCACAGAATGATCCAGACAAATTCATCGAAGCGGTCGCTTCTCTTGAGCCTACTTTTGGTGGTATCAACCTAGAAGACATCAAAGCACCAGAATGTTTCAAGATTGAGCGTGAATTGCGTAAGCGCATGAACATTCCGGTATTTCACGATGATCAACATGGTACGTCAATCATCGTTGCTGCAGCGATGCTCAACGCGTTATTGATTACTGGCAAAAAAATCGAAGAAATTAAAGTGGTTTGTTCGGGTGCCGGTGCCGCTGCGATTTCTTGTTTAGACATCATTTGCGCACTTGGTGTGAACAAAAACAATATCTTCGTTTCAGATTCACGCGGTATCATCACCACCATTCGTGAAAACCTTGACGAGACCAAACAGCGTTATGCACGTGAGACGACTGCGACCACTATCGAAGAAGTCATGGACGATGTCGATATGTTCTTGGGCTTATCTATGCCTGGTACATTGTCTGAAGATATGGTTCGCCGTATGGCAAAAGATCCTATCGTCTTTGCACTTGCCAACCCAACACCTGAGATCATGCCAGAATTGGCACATGCCGTACGTCCAGACGTTATCATGGCAACAGGTCGCTCAGACTATCCAAACCAAGTAAACAACGCACTATGCTTCCCTTATATCTTCCGTGGTGCACTAGATGTTGGTGCGACTACTGTCAACGAAGAGATGAAAGTTGCTTGTGTGAAAGCAATCGCTGCGATGGCACACGTTGAAGCAACACCAACAGCAAGCGTTAGAAACATCGAAAAAATGCAAAGCTTCGGTCGTGACTACTTAATTCCAGGACCTCTAGAGCCAAATCTAATCATTGAGATTGCTTCTGCCGTTGCTCAAGCTGCTATGGATTCAGGCGTTGCTACATTGCCTATCGATGACATGCAAGCCTATCGTCAGCGTCTGTCTGAGTTTGTTTATAACTCTGCATTCGTGATGAAGCCAATCTTTGCTCGTGCCAAATCTGATCCAAAACGTATTGTCTACTGTGAAGGCGAAGACAACAATATCTTGCTCGCTGTGCAAGTGGTCGTTGATGAGAAACTGGCGAAGCCTATCTTGGTTGGTCGTCCTTCAGTGATTGAAGCCAATATCGAAAAACTGGGCTTGCGTCTAAAAGATGGCGAGAACATTACCATCGTCAACGTTGATGATGACCCTCGTTATAAAGACTACTGGCAGGGCTACTACGAGCAAAACAAACGTCGCGGTGTCAGCATCGAGCTTGCGCGCCGTGATGTTCGTCGCAAGACCACATTGATTGGCTCATTATTGGTCGAAAATGGTGCGGCAGATGGTATGGTATGTGGTACGTTTGGCCATTACCAGTTGCATCTAAAATACGTTGAAAGCGTCATTGGCAAAAAAGAAGGCATGAACGATTTCTATGCGATGAATGCGGTACTCATGCAAGATCGTAACATTTTCATCGCGGATACCTATATCCACGAAGATCCAACGGCTGAACAATTGGCTGAAATGACAGTGTTGGCGGTTGACCAATTACGTCGCTTCGGTATCACGCCACGTGTCGCGCTAGTGTCTCATTCTAACTTTGGTGCATCAAACCGTACCAGCGCTGTTAAAATGCGCAAGGTATACCAGATACTAACAGATATGAATGTAGACTTTGAGTTTGATGGCGAGATGCAAGGTGATGCGGCGCTGAATGAGCATATCCGTCTAAACGACATGCCATCAAGTCCGTTAAAAGGTGCAGCGAACTTGCTCATCTTACCAACACTTGATGCGTCGAACATTGCCTTCAACTTGCTTAAAACAGCAACTGGTAGTGCTTCTATTGGTCCTATCTTATTAGGTACCAATAAGCCAGTACACATTATGACACCATCAGCGACTGCACGTGGTATCGTCAACATGACCGCACTGACAGTGACTGAAGCTCAAGACTTAGAAAGCGAAAAATAGTCATATATGATATGCAATATGATTAAGACGGGTTCTATCATCCACTGACAGAACCCGTCTGCTATACTAAAACCAGTCAATGCGACTTATAAAGCATTGGCTGTTTTTTTTGATCAATAAAAACTGAGCTGATGGTGCTTTAATCAATACAGCGATGATAAGTACAATGACATTTTGCTAAATAAACAGAGGCTTTTATGCAAATATACCTTGTGGGCGGAGCTGTTCGCGATCGACTCCTAAAGCGTCCTATCAAAGATAAAGACTTTGTGGTCGTTGGTGCAACTGTTGCAGAAATGATCGATGCAGGGTTCCAACAAGTCGGTGCAGACTTTCCTGTGTTTTTGCATCCTAGCAGTCATGAAGAGTACGCACTGGCACGTACGGAACGAAAGCAAGGATTGGGCTATCAAGGCTTCAGCGTACATGCCACTCCTGATGTGAGCTTAGAAGACGATTTACAACGTCGTGATTTGACGATCAATGCCATGGCAATAGAGGTTACCAGTCTAAATGATGACACCCCTATCAATGGTAACGTCATTGACTATTATGGTGGACTGGCTGACATAAAAAACAAAACCTTGCGCCATGTATCAAGTGCATTTAGTGAAGACCCACTACGGGTGCTCCGAACGGCTCGTTTCTATAGTCGTTACTACGATTTGGGGTTCAGTATCGCAGAGGATACCTTGAACTTAATGCGCCAATTGGTTGGCTCTGGAGAGCTCAGTCATCTAAGTAGTGAACGCATTTGGCAAGAATCAAGCCGTGCGACTATGCAGCTATCGCCTCAAGTCTACTGGCAGCAGCTATTCGAAATCGGCGCACTCACAGAGTATTTTGCGCCTTTGCATCATGCTTGGGCTGATACTCAGATACGAGAGACCGTACAGACTGCGCTGTATTTTGCAGGGCAAATGCAGCTTAATTTGTCACAGCGTTGGGCACTGCTAATGAGCAGCCTTAATCCATCTCTATTTACCTCAGAGCCTACAGACGAAAATGTTAACGCAGCAGCTAATCTAAAAGCGATCAATAACATAGGTAACATCACCAAGGTACCAAAAGCACATACCCAATTTGCCAACTTATTCGTGCAACAAGCAGAGAAAATAAGTGCTATAAATAGTCTTAGTGCTGCTGAAAAAATCGACCTCATACAAACTTGCGGCGCTCATAAAGAGCCTGATAAACTCTCGCAATTACTCGTATGTAGTCATGTCCTACAACTGGCAGTGCAACACCGTCAGATGATGATAGCGCTAAATAGCTTTCATGCTATCGGCATGACAGATATAGCATCAGACCTCAAAGGCCCAGCCATTGGTGCGGCATTGCGGCAGGCTAGAATTGAGCACTTACAAGTACAAAACTCACATAAAAAACATTAAAGAGCAGATAGCATCTTCACTATGAATCAGACCATCAACGCCCTTCAATCAGAAAACATCAATGCTAAAGCGCCAGTGATGCTCGTCACGGGAAGTGCCAAGCGTATTGGCGCAGCGATTATTAAAGCCGCTCACAGCCAAGGCTACCGAGTCATTATTCATTGTCATCATAGTGAATCAGAAGCCCAAATATTGGCCACACAGCTGAATAGTCTGCGTGCGGATAGCGCAGCGCTTATCATCGCCGATTTAGCCGTCGTCGATGATAGCAACGCTTTGAGTACACTCGTCAAAAATATTGTAGAGACCTTTGGTCAACTAGATGTATTGGTACACAATGCTTCTCGCTTTTACCCCAGCCCACTTGGCAGTATTAATCACGCACAGTGGGACGAGCTATTTTTGACCAATGCCAAAGCGCCTTTATTATTGAGCCAAGCACTATTTCCTTACCTTAAAAATCAGCAAGGTTGTATTATCAGCCTTCTGGATATTCACGCGCACGATAAGCCGTTTAGCAATTATACTGTCTACAATATGGCAAAAGCGGCTCATCGCATGATGGTACAGTCTTTAGCTCTTGAGATGGCACCAGAGGTACGGGTCAATGGTGTCGCACCTGGCGTCAATATCTTACCTGATGCTAATAGCGACCAAGCATTGGATCATGATCGGCAACGAAGTATCATCGGCTCAATCCCTATGCAGCGCATAGGCAGACCTGATGAAATTGCCCATAGCGTGCTGTATCTTGTACAAGCCCATTATCTCACTGGTGAGATTATTACTGTTGATGGTGGTCGCAGTCTAACCCTAGCTGGTGGTCAAGTTTAATAGAAAATAGCACTTCATAAAAAATATCTTGATAATGGCCTATTTTTTGCTTGAAAAATTCAAAAAATCAGGTATCATTGTCCGTCTAGCATTAGGGCCCATAGCTCAGTTGGTTAGAGCAGAGGACTCATAATCCTTTGGTCGTAGGTTCAAGTCCTACTGGGCCCACCAAATTCAAACCCTTACAGGCATTGACTTGTAAGGGTTTTTTATTGTCTAAAATTCATAAAAATATAAAATCGATACAGCTCATGTCAGATAACAATTTATCTAGGGGCTATCCTAGATAAATTATACAGTTCCTTTTTAACCCACTGTTTTAGCTGATGTAATTGACGTTTTGGATTACTGTCGTTAAAACGCCATTCTCATTCCTTTAAAAATAGATAGAAATGCTCTTTTAGCATGCCATTACATTTACGCATATGTCTCTTGGCTTGGCCTCTTCGACAGTGCTGAACGTATTTTTCTAAATAGTGCTGAATATATTTTTCTGAATATAACTACCTTACAAACTCGAAAGCAAAACACTTGTTTCGCTATTAAGAATGCCATCAATTTCTCTTACTTGACGCAGTACTTCATCAAATTCTCTTAAGCTCGTCGTGTGTATCTCTCCAACCAAATCCCACGCCCCATTGGTCGTATGTAGCTTAATCAGTTGCGGTATACCCCGCAGTTTCCTAATCACTTGTGACGTAGATTTTCCGGTCACTTCAATCATCATCATCGCTTTGACGGTTTCTTTATCTAGTGCTTCATGCACTCGAATCGTAAATCCTAAAATAGCGCCGTTATGCATCAGTCTGTCCAATCTGTTTTGGACAGTGGCACGAGAAACTTTGAGTTTTTTGGCAAGGTTTGAGATGGTTGCTCGACCATCTTGTCGCAGTTCAGATATCAGTTCGCTATCTAAAGAGTCATAAGTGTAATACGCCATAAAAATGCTTCCTTCATTGAATTTTGACATTATGCTAAGTAGCACTTAACAATATGTCAAAAATACGTCCATATTTAGTAAGTTATTGACATTTTAACTGACAATTATAATTGGTAGCATATTAATTGTCGGTTCAACAAACAATATTCATGAAAAGGAACAGCATTAATGTCTAAATTTATCGTATCACCCAAGGAAGGCGTGCCATTCGTTAGTGTACAAGCGATGGCTAAAATGATTCATGACTATGGCGTTGAGCAATGCATTACAGATCTAGTGGATGCTTTAGAGCAAGATTATCTGCGTTGGGATCAATTTGAAAAATCTTCTCGCTTTGCTTCGCATTCAAAAGACGGTGTCATCGAGTTGATGCCAGTCAGCGATGGAGAGATGTTTGCTTGCAAATATGTCAATGGTCATCCGATTAATACCACACGAAATCTACAGACCGTAGCGGCGATGGGTATCTTGTCTGATGTCGAAAATGGCTATCCTATTTTACTGACAGAGATGTGTATCCTGACGGCATTACGTACGGCTGCCACATCAGCTATGTTGGCCAAACATTGTGCGCCAAAAGGCGTTACAAAACTGGCGCTAATAGGAAACGGTGCTCAGTCTGAGTTTCAAGCCTTGGGTATGAAAGCCATCATGGGTATCTCAGAAGTTCGTTTGTATGATATTGATCCAGCGGCATCACAGAAAACGGCTGATAATCTTGCAGACTCAGGTTTGAAAATCATTGTTTGTCGCACGTTAGAAGAAGCTGTTTTAGGTGCAGAGATCATTACCACCTGTACGGCTGACAAAACCAATGCCACTATTTTACGGGACGATATAATCACAAAAGGTGTTTATATCAATGCGATAGGCGGTGATTGTCCTGGTAAAACAGAACTGGATAGCAATATATTGATGCGAGCAGATCATGTGATTGTAGAGTTTGAGCCTCAGACACGCGTTGAGGGAGAGATTCAAAATCTATCAAGCGACTTCCCTGTTACTGAGTTTCATCGCATCCTGAAAGGTGAAGTGCAGGCTCGAACCTCAGCGGATGATCTCATCGTATTTGATGGTGTTGGTTTTGCATCAGAAGACTTTACGGCATTGGTCTTTTTACGCGACTTGATCAAAAAGCAGGGCGGGTATGAGATTTTAGATCTGATCCCGCAACAAGCTGACCCTAAAAACTTATATTCGGTAGTGAAAGACCATAGCAAAGATCATAGCCTAGTGACGAATGAAGCTGAATCTGTGGCTATGTCGTAAGTGATTAATGCAACAGTAATTAATACTACAAAACGATAAGTGCTTCTAAAAGTACTTCTAATTTTGTATAAGGTTTAAAACCAACATCGTTTTTTAATTTTATCTATGTTTATCAAGGCTCTTGGACAGTTGTAGATATGTTTATTTTTTAAA
>NZ_JBVFXW010000020.1:0-54210 GCF_055522395.1 Psychrobacter sp. TPE 89C | reverse complement strand
AATTTTTCTCATTTTAAGCCTCACAATCTAATTGATGACACACCCTAAATAAATATTAAAATAACAAATAAATTTTACCTGACCACATTCAAGTAAAACCTTTAAATGCTGTGTTTTTCTAGCAAACCTTTCAATTCTGACAAACGCCCGTGAAAAAAGTGACCTGCTCCGTCTACGATGCTCACAGGAATACCCAGTCGATCAGCAAACTCCTGCATATTATTAGGGTCGATGACTTCATCCGCATTGCCATAAATCTCAAAGGTTTTATCAGCAGGTAAGCTAATGTCACTGCTATCATTTTTTTCAACTGATGGTGCGATCAGCGCAATGTTTGATACCTCAAAGTCACTCAGTCCCCATATATGGGACGCCTCGATCACTTGCTCAGCCACACGTGCCGTCACATAACCACCAAAAGAAAAACCACCAAGCCATAACTTTCGTGCATTGGTCTGCTCAGCAATCCATTGTAGCACGGTCATTGCATCCACCACTTCCCCTTCAGCATAATCATGCTCACCAGTTGACTGCCCTACGCCGCGAAAGTTAAAACGCACGACATGCATCCCATTGTCACGGGCAAAACGATACATGGTCGTGACTACTTTGTTATTCATCGTACCGTCAAATAACGGATTTGGATGGCAAAGTAGTGCCACGGTATCAGTATTTGGATCGTTAGGGTTGTCTTGTTGCCATAGTGCGTCAACTTCTAGCACGCCAGCAGGAGCAGGAATCAATTGCATACAATTACTTATTAATTAAGAGTGAATGCCTCAATTATCCTAGATATGGTTTTTATTTCAAGTGATTTGCTGTGACCAAGGACCGCTTTTTTAATTTTTGACGAATGATGAATGATGAATGGCTAGAGTTGGCGGTATCTATAATATTAGGGTGTATTCTTATTTTGAAAGTAGCGATAAAAATGAAATATATTATAGCCAGACAAGCAAAGCAGCTATGAAATGTCCCTGTAATACAGAACACAAGAACCGCCTAGACAACCAAGAGTCGAATAGGTTAAATTCTTAAGCGTTACTGGACGACACATTAGTTGATATATTGCTCACACAATATCTGCTTAACATTGATATTTATGTTCGACTGACAAGGATTGAAAACCACTTATGAATACTTTTAATAAAACTGCCACCTTAACCGCGACTATGGCTGCGGCACTCGCCTTAAGTGCTTGCCAAAGTACACCTTCGTCACCCGTTATCCAGCGCGCCAACTCTATTTATGAGACAACTGGCATCGCAGAGACCAAAGTAAAAGCACAGCAAAATGCGATAGACAGCGCGCAAAAAACCTGCCAAAGCAAGCAAGTCATTATCGTTGATGATACAGTAACTTATAACGGCATTTTAGATGAACGCACTGGCCGTATGGTTGGACAAGTAGGTGCAGTCGTCGGTTCAATTTTTGGTACAGGCTCACCAGAGTTATCACGTGATGACGATTATGAGTATATGATTAATTTCCGCTGCCAATAATATCAATATCCTTCAGAAAAAGATTGCTGTTTAGCATTTAGCCAACAAGTCTACGATTAATATATTATTCTTATCGCAGACTTGTTGGCTTCTCTTTTTGTGTGTACGCTTTTGGGGTAAACTACCCTATTCAATACTCAATAGCTTCTAGTCAATCTATAAGTTATCAGTCCATAGAAAACCAATAAGCAACTCGCTTTTAAGCTTTCATCATCTTCGGTCTACTATTTATGCGCAAACCCAATCTTTCAAGTATCAAACAAGCGAAAGTAATAACGCCTGCTAAAGATTTGGCGACTTTAGAGGCTGAGTTGGCTGAGCAAGAAAACAACCTTGAAGTCAATTTAGAAGATACCGTATTGCGTCTGAGCGATTACTTATCAGCGGTTGATATGGTTATCAAACAAACCTTTAATCACCGTGTATGGGTGAAGGCAGAGATTCGTAACCTGTCTAGCAAAGGCGGACATTATTATTTTGAACTGGCAGAAAAAGATGATGACGGTAAAGTTATTGCTAGCTGCCGTGGTAATCTTTGGCGCTTTAAAGCGGCACGTGTCCTAGCAAAGTTTGAGCGCGCAACGGGTATGCCACTCGATCGTGATTTGACCGTTTTATTAAAAGTATCAGCAGGTTTTCATGCGCAATATGGCTTCTCGCTCACTATTGAAGACATCGATCCTAGCTATACGCTAGGTGATCTTGCACGACAATATGCGGAGATGGTCGACCGTCTAACAGGCGAAGGGTTATTACATCTCAATCAGCAACTGCCTGCCCCATTTGATATAGAGCATGTCATTGTAATCGCACCTGAAAAAGCCGCTGGACTAGGAGATTTTCAAGCAGATGCTGATCGCTTAGCCAGTACAGGTGCTTGTCATTTCCATTACCATAACGCCACTTTTCAAGGCAATCATGCGCCTGCTGAAATCCGCCAAGCTATTGTCAGCGCTCAACAGCAATTTTACGACACGTATCAGCATTTGCCAGATTTATTAGTGATTATTCGTGGTGGCGGTGCTGTTGGTGATTTGGCTTATCTCAATGATTATGAGCTGGCCGCTTTAGTCGCTGAGCAGCCTATTCCTGTCTGGGTCGGTATCGGTCATGAGCGTGACAAAGTCATATTAGATGAAGTCGCGCACACAAGCTTTGATACGCCATCAAAAGTAATCGCTGCGATTAGTAGTCATTTGGCGCAACTGGTCGCTCAGACACTACAGTATCGAGCGCAAATCAAGCAAGCTGCTCAGCGTCAACTGAATACTGCCGAGCAGCAAACATCACGACAGTTGAGCCAAATACAGTCACAAACGATTGGACAGCTAACATCCCTGAGAAAAGACAGCGATTATGCATGGCGCAATATTCAGCAAAGCGCACAGCGCCAAGTAAAGCAAGCCATCAGATTGACAAGCGAGCTGCGTGTACAAACACAAACCTCTGCCGATCAGCAATTAGTCACGGCTGCTACTTATAGTCAGAATCATCAGAAATCTGTTATGCAGAGTGCTCAGCAACAAGTCGTACAAGCGCAACGTGACAGTGAGCATCTACGTGACATTGTGCTACTGCATCGACCATCTCGTGTGCTTAAGCAAGGTTATACCATGCTGACTGACACAAAAGAAAAACAGATACTGACCAGTAGTACCCAGCTATCTCCTGAGCAAACTGTGCATATCGTCCTAAAAGACGGCAAAGCAAAAGCGCAGATTATTGATGTCAATACGAATCAAAAAGCGTCGGAAACCGCAGATATACCAACTTAACGACATAATAATATCTAACGATTACCCATCTATTTATTTTACCTTTAAAATTAGGAAATTTTATGACTACCCCTACTCGTCGACGCAAAAAAGCCGCCCCAAAAACCTTTAAGGCGGCTTATGATATTCTAAAAACCAATGCGGCTGAATTACAGCAACAAGACGAGCCTGATATTGATAATCTAATGACAACGGTTGAAGAGTCCATTGCGGCTTATCGCGTTTGCGAGACCCGCATCAATGCGGTACAACAAGCACTAGATGCCGCCTTTGCTGAAGACATTAAATCTGATGAAGTAGACAGCTAAGTTACACTTACTCTGGTTCATCCACCTCGAATACTTGGCGAAGATAGGCAAGATACGTGTCATTATTGATCATGGTCTTGCCTGGGCTATCAGAAAGTTTCGCCACTGGCTGCCCGTTACACTCAACCAATTTCAGCACAATATTAATTGGTGTGATACCCATATCATTGGTGAGATTGGTACCAATACCAAAGCTTGTTCTAATGCGATCCTTAAAGTATTGATGCAGCTCCCACGCTTTATCAAGATTCAAACCATCACTAAAGGTGAGTATTTTAGTCTTTGGATCTATCTTCAATTTCTCATAATGAGCAATCGCCTTATCACCCCAAATATAGGGATCACCACTATCATGACGCAGGCCGTCAAACAGCTTGGCAAAATATAAATCAAAATCACGTAAGAATGCATCCATCCCAACGACATCCGTCAATGCAATACCCAAATCACCACGATACTCATGTACCCATGCTTCAAGCGCAGCTTTCTGTGAATCACGCAAACGCACATCCAATGCCTGAAATGCCTGCATAAACTCGTGCGCCATGGTGCCGATTGGCGTCATACCTAATTTTTTTGCTAGATACACGTTAGATGTGCCGCTGACGATTTTTGGTTCAGCGTGATGCAACGTCTGCACCACATGCGCTTGCCACGCTTTGCTAAACCGCCTACGAGTACCAAAATCAGCGACAATAAATGGTGGTGTATCACCGTTTTCTTTTGTCTGTTCTGCTGCATATTGATGCAATAAAATAACTTTCCCATCGAGCCTACGCTGACCTTCTTCAATCACAATGTCACTGGATAATGCATCAAAATATAATTCATTAACAATGGCTAAGACGAATACTTCAAAAAACATCGCTTGAATCATCGGCCCTTCAATATCGATAAACAAGCGACCTTCTTCATCGGTACTGACAGTGATAAAGCGACGTTTCAGCTTAAACAGTTCTAGATAATCGACGAAATCTGAACGCATAAAGCGTAAGCCGCGCAAGTACTCCAGCTCATCTTCTAAAAATCGCAGCTCGCACAGACTGTCTAATTGCCTCTCTAACGGCTCTTTAATATCAGCCAATGGATAGAGGGCATCTTTATTATTACGGCAGCGAAAACGATACACACCATGCGTTTGTGGAAACTGATGCAGCATGGCTTGTAACATCGTAAATTTATATAAGTCATTATCAAGTAACGAGGTAATAATAGGTGCATAGGTAGCAGTCATGCTATGGCCTTAAAAAACACAAAAATAAGAAATAAACGCCACCCAATACTCAAAGCGACATCATATGCGAATAATAAAAGATGAAGAATCATTAACAAGCCGTCAAGTATAACGAAGTTTGCCGTTCATTTCAGAGTTCGCGATTAATTGCAGCAGAATTACTACGATTACTCACACCTTCCATAAATATACCGCACAAACCTATCAATAAATACTGAACAGGCTTTATGCTTTAGCACGCATAAACTGTGCGACATAGTCATCCGCTGGGTTGTGGCGTAAATCATTGGGTGTGCCCGTTTGAACTAAGCGTCCGCCATTCAAAATACTGATACGCTGACCGACCTTAACCGCTTCATCTATGTCATGAGTGATAAAAACAATGGTCTTGTGTAGCCGCTCTTGTAGCTCAAGTAGTTGATCTTGCAACTGCGCACGAATGAGTGGGTCAAGTGCAGAGAACGCCTCATCCATCAGTAAGATTGGATTATCAGTGGCCAAAGCACGCGCCAGACCCACACGCTGCTGCATGCCTCCCGACAACTCATCCGGATAGCTATGCTCTAAATTAGGTAGCCCAACCTCATTTAGCCAATACCGTGCAATTTCGTGGCGCTCTTCGGTACTCATTTTTCGCACACGCAAACCGTAAGCGACGTTTTGCATAACTGTCATGTGTGGCATTAGCCCAAAGTGCTGAAAGACCATACTGACAGTTTGCTGGCGATAATGTTGCAGCTCCTTATCATTCAGCTCTAATACATTGATAGCCGCAGATGGTTTTTGATTAGCTGCAATTACATCGTCATCTGTGATAGTGGTCTGCGCATCGATACTCGTATCGACCCATATCTTGCCACTGGTTGGATCGATTAAGCGATTGATATGCCGTATCAAGGTTGATTTTCCGGAGCCTGACAGCCCCATAATACAGTGTAGCTCGCCCGCTTTAACGTCTAAATTAATATCATATAGCCCAACCGAGTAACCTGTTTGCTCCTTCACCGCAACACTATCCATACCTTCAGCCAATAATGCCATCACAGATTTCGCTTGCGTGCTGCTGGCATTATAAATCTTACTGATGTTCTCTAGCCGGATGTGATTCATTGTGGTTCTCACTATTGGTATTTTTTATTAAGGCCTGTCTTCATTGTTAGCCCATTCAAACGTTCATCTTCAAACTCTCATATTCAAATGTCAGCTTAATTTCTTTTATAACCGACCAAGACATTAACCAATCGAGCGTCTGCTTGCGTCAATCGTTTTTTGACGGGCCCGCTTGCCTTGACCAAATGCCTGAGTAATACGATCAATAATAATAGCCACAATGACAATCGCCGTACCTGCTTGTAAGCCTTGACCAATATTGAGGGTTTGGATAGATTGCAACACATCTTCGCCAAGGCCAGGCGCACCAATCATAGAAGCAAGCACCACCATGGATAGCGACATCATCACCGCTTGGTTGACGCCCGCCATGATACTAGGCAATGCTTGAGGCAATTTAATCCAAATAAGTAACTGCAAATGTGTGCTACCAAATGAGCGCCCCGCCTCTACCATTTCATGATTGACTTGCGTAATCCCTAATGTCGTCAGACGAATTAATGGCGGCAGTGCATAAATAATGGTGGCAAACAATGCAGGCACTTTACCAATCCCAAATAACATGAGCACTGGTATGAGATAGACAAAGCTGGGCATGGTCTGCATGACATCCAGTATCGGTGTCACAACCTTGCGGAGCAGCTGACTGACTGCCATCGCAATGCCAATAGGAATACCAATTACTACCGTAACCAATACTGATACGATGAGCAGTGCAAAAGTATCAATCAACGCACCCCATAGTCCAAAGGCACCAATGAGGAACAGCCCTGCACCGCATGCCAGCGCAAACCAAACCTTACGCACACCAAACCAGCCCAGCACCGTGACAAATGCAATAATCAACCATGGTGGAATGACCGTTAATAGGCGCTCAATGGGTAGCAATAAATAGGTTAAAGCCATCGTACTGATGCTGCGAAAGACGTCACCGTAATTTTGAACAACGCTTGCCAATGTATTATTAAGCGGTGTCTCAAGTGACCATGAGGGGAAGCTTGATGCGAGGCCGAGCTGGTTATCACTGGCAAAGTTATCATTGGCAGAGTTATTATTAACAGCCGTATTGTCGATAGCATCGCCTGTTAAGCTGATACCTAACTTCGCCGCAAGATTGGTAGCAGCCTCGTTAGATAACCACACTTGCCAAACATTCGGGTTCTCACGCAAAAACACCAATGCTTGCTCATCACCGCTACGTTTGCTTTCACTCATCTCTAAGATAGCGCCATTGAGCTCCTCAGAAGTGAACTGTATTTTTTTGAAGACATCCGCCAGCTCAGGATTAGACTCAATAAATGGCTTAGAGACTGCAATACCTAAAGGCGATACAGGGAATCCAGAGACACAATCCATAGTACCATCTGCTAGTAACAAATCCTGCCAGCAGGCGTCGTTATGGGCAGGAAACGCTAATGGCGCAAAATCATATTTTGCCATCAGGCCCGTAGGTTGCCAGTAGTAAAATAAGAGTGGCTTGTGCTGCTCAAAGGCAGAAGAGATTTCGGCATCAAGCGCAGCACCTGTACCAGGATGAGCATTGTTGAAGGTACTGTCTAGACCTGTGGTTTTTAGCAAACGGGTATTGAATATCTCACACGTCCAACCAGAGGGACAGTTCATAAAACGAGACTTACTAGGGTCTTCAGGATCTTTAAACAGCTCAGCGTATTTAGGCAGATCCTGATAATTGCGTAGACCTGGATTTTCTTCTAATACATAGTCAGGAACATACCAACCTTGGGTTGCACCGCCTTTAAGCGTATCGCCAATGATTGCTACCTTATTCTGCTCAATGGCTTGCTCCATGATCGGTGAGCGGCCAACCCACTGTTCACCAATGACTTGGATATCATTTTGTGACAACGCTGTATCAAGCGCAGGGCCTGCTCCTGGCACTTCTTCAACTGTACAACCATAACCCTCTTCAGCGATGTACTTGAGCACCCCTGAGGTGAACTGGCCACTCTCCCATGTCAGCGCGCCAAACTTAATTGGTGATTCGCAAGCTGCTGACGCCGATATCGGCAATAACAGCACGCTCATACAGAGTAAACTTAACGCAATCCATTGGCGCATGGGGTGTCCTATTGATAATTGATGCGGCATTAAATCGATGACACAATACTGCTGTCTAGACTTACTACAAAGTGTAGCGACTTATCAGACTGATGACAAATGCTTATTTTTCGCTTAGTCAGCACCATTATCACGCTGCTAATAATATTGAAAATAGTGATTAAACCTTATCAATCTACTCATATTTTTGACAAAAAAATAGCACTTACCTAAGTAAATGCTATTTCTTATCATATTGTCTGTTTAACATATCAATGATACGAAATCGATATACACCAAATAGCTGCTTCAACACAGTAATATTAAAAGCATCGCTATTTTAAACTTGAATATATCACTACTTCAAAATACTATTTCAAAAACAGTGCCATAGCCTTTTTGAACAGCCCACCATAAGGTGGTAATAACAGATTCAGACCATTGAGCTTCGATTGTACAAACACGGGTTTCATATGGCTTAAACGCTCAAATCCTGCCTTGCCATGGTAAACACCAGTACCTGATTCACCGACACCGCCAAACGGCAAATCATGCTGAGCCACATGTATCAGAACTTCATTAATACATAGACCACCAGAGACCGTGTTGTTACGCACTTTTTCGATACCACCATAGTTATCACCAAAAATGTATAAGGCTAATGGTCGTGGACGTGCATTTACAAACGCAATTGCATCATCAAGCGTCTCATAATGCATCAATGGCAGTATCGGTGCAAAAATCTCATTTTGCATGACAGCACTATCAGCCGCAGGCTCACTCACAATCACTGGCGGCATTAGACGCGTTTCGATATTGGCCTCAATAGCAGTAAGCGGATATATCTCGTTACCTGACAACGAATCTAGATAGCCTTTGACTCGTTTAAACTGGTCACCATTGATGATGCGCGAATAATCTGGATTGTTCTCAATATTAGGATAGTGTTTTTCCATCCATGCTTTTGCCAAACTGATGAACTGCTCATGATATTGACGTTGAATCAACACATAGTCAGGGGCAATACAAGTTTGACCAGCATTCAATGTCTTGCCCATCATCACACGATTGACCACCGACTCTAGATTGGCATCATCCAATACAACCACGGGAGACTTACCACCAAGCTCAAGCGTGACTGGCGTCAAATTAGGCGCCGCCGCTGCCATGACTTTTTTACCCACTGCCGTTGACCCTGTATAAAGCAGGTGATCAAACGGTAACGAGCTAAATGCAGCAGCGATATCGACCTCGCCTAAAACCACACAAACCATGTCTGGAGAGAAATAGCGCGCAACCGCATCCGCAAATGCTTGGGCAAATTGTGGCGCTGCTTCGCTCATCTTAATCATCACCCGATTGCCCGCCGTTAGCGCATCAATCAATGGCCCTACTGCCAAGAATAATGGGTAGTTCCAAGGCACCATAATACCGACGACACCTAATGGCTGCGGCTGAATTTCGTTATGAGCAGGCATATACAAGGCTGAAATAGAAGCTCGCTGAGTTTTCATCCATTTTTTGCCGTGTTTTTTGGCATGGCTGATACCCGTAAAGCTCGGAAACAGTTCGGCAAACTGCGTCTCTGACTCACTGCGATAACCAAAATCTGCATTGATTGCCTTAGCAAAACTGACTTGATTATCGCTGAGCATGATCTCTAAGTTGTCGAGTTGAGTCTCACGCGTTGCCCAATCGTTGATTGGCTTCGTCCGGCTGAGTGCTTGCAGGTGTGCAAACTGTGCGCGCATCTCATCAATAGTATTGGCGGTACTAAGCATTTTAGGCGCTCCTTGTGCTACTAGACTGGCATCCATTGCAGTCTGCTCACTGGTATTCTGGTTATTATCTGTCATTTAGCTTCCTTGTTATATGTATTAGCGTCACTGTACTATCTTAGGTCATAGCTTCTATATTGGGTTACAAATGCTGTATTTCTAGTCAAGGGCAATCTATAAATAGTAAAACCCTACGCATTTATTCACTATCCTTTAATGTAGCGTAGTCAATAGCCAATGAACAGCAAATTCAGTTGACTACTGCGTCTGTACACAGCTGATCTTTATGAGTTTTACAGAGGCGAAATTTATAAAGTCTCAATTTATAGAGATACAGTTTACACAAGCACTGTTTACACAGGCACAAAATATAACTTTGGGTGACAATCTGAAAAACTGCTACACTTCATATCAAGAAACGACACCTCCAAAATATTAATAACTCAAACTTTTAAACTAGAAACAATAAGACTATTACCCTCATGGAAAATATCACGCAACCGCTCAATGAAACGCTGATCACTAAATATCTATCAGCAGCCGACTATAATCCGACCCATGATGCGATGCTACAACGTACATTAGACCGCATTACTCTAAAAAAAGAACAAGGACTGCGAACGCCTGACGAGCTATGGATTGTCGATCATAATGACGTCTATACTCTAGGGCAGGCCGGTAAAGAAGAGCACATCTTACAACATACCAATACGCCCATCATCAAGACTGACCGCGGTGGTCAAGTCACTTGGCACGGCCATGGACAACTGGTTGTTTATTGGTTGTTTGACTTAAACAGTTTGGGCTGGAGTGTGCGCAACTTAGTATCACATGCAGAACAAGCTATCGAAGATGTGATTAATGAATGCTTACAGGATTCAGAGGCCTCTAGTAATAATATCAGCGCCCACGCACGTCGCGATGCACCCGGTGTTTACTTATATGCAGATATGCCTGAACCAGATAGCAATACCGATACGCAAACCAACGACACACCTGTTGATGATAAAATCATGCTTGGGAAAATGGCCTCTCTAGGCTTTAAGATCAAGCATGGCTTTAGTTACCATGGTATTGCTGTCAATTTAAATTGTGATTTGTCAGCATTCAATGCTATTAATCCTTGCGGTTATGCAGGGATGCAAATGCTACGACTGTCTGACTTTGTGGCCATGCAAAAAGCGCCAAGTGCACAAGTAACTCAACAGATCAGCAACGCTTTAAGCTATGAGCAAGTAACTCAGAAGCTGATTGATAATATTGCCAAACGTCATGCTGGCATAATTGAACTACGAGCACTTGCACCAAAGTGAGTTTTGAGTCCATTTTTGCATAATCTTTTTTTGCATAATCTCTTGCGCCCTTAGACTTAAGCAATATGAGAAAATTTGTAGCAAACTTGCTATAATCGCTGTCGGTACAATTGGTGCAGCGATGATATGACAATATCGCAGCCCAACCCCTATATACTATTCAAATATTTAAAACAAAATAGAACTGGAGCATTTTATGGCTGATTTTAATAAAATTCTAGACGCAGGCGACGTAGATGGCGGCATCATCAACGTAGTAGTAGAAATTCCAGCTGGTAGCAGCCACAAAATCGAATGGAATCGCGAACTAGCCGTATTTGAGCTTGATCGTATTGATCCACAGATTTTTGCTAAGCCTTGCAACTATGGCTTTATCCCACAAACGCTTGACGAAGATGGCGATGAGTTAGATGTGTTATTGCTTACTGAGCAACCATTACCGACAGGCATTTTCTTAAAAGCCAAAGTAATCGGTGTCATGAAGTTCGTTGATGACGGCGAAGTGGATGACAAAATCGTTGTCGTACCTGCTGACGACCGTGACACAGGCAATGCTTACAACAGCCTAGCTGATTTACCAAAACAGCTAATCAACCAATTAGAGTTCCATTTCAGCCATTATAAAGACCTGAAAAAACCAGGTACTACTGTTGTTGAATCTTGGGGTGATGTTGCAGAAGCCAAAGAAGTCATCAAAGAGTCTATCCAACGTTGGAAAGATTTATAATTTATCGAAGATTGGCAGAAATGCTGATAAAGATAGATATTAAAATACCGCAGTCATGATTATGATTGCGGTATTTTTTTGCTTGAATATTATGTCTGTAAAGCAGCTATAATAAACGCAACACCATATTTATATTTTTACGTCGCAATAAGGACAACCATGTTTAACGCCGATCCTAGCTCAAAACCAGTCAATACAAAGCTGCCAAAAGAAATCACCATCATGATTGAAAAAAATAATCTAGTGATGGCCATCAAAACATTGGCAGCTGACGAAAACATCAGCATGGATGAAGCCAAGGTACGGATTGATGCTTATGAGACACAGCTAAAGGTAAAACAGCAGCAGAAGCTCAATACTATCGCAAACAAACAAGGCATACCCAATCAGGCTATTAGTTTTGATAGAGAACCAGAAACGGAAGATAAATCTGATAAATTGGTCAAAAATCGTCTCAAAGCCAATAAGACAGGTAAATCGTTTAAGAACCTGCAAGATGGTGTAGAGAGTCAGCTTGATGAGTTAGGATATAAAAAACCATTACTGCCCTATTGGGTGAAACGGTTGCTAGTTATCGCTGTCGTTATGGCAGGGTTGTTTTGGATATTATGGCAGGTGTTTGGGTAAAACTTTGTACCGAGAAGTTATAGCTAATCAGCGTGATTGTTCAAATAGTTGATGCCAGAAACCTAACGAAGTCTGTTTTACATGGTTCCATTATACTAGTTTTTTTTAAGTAGTCTGTTAATAGGTTTGAAGGAAGAAATAACTGGTTCCGCTAGGGTATACCCTAATTAAGTTTCTTAAAATAAAGTCATCAACATCCAAGCGTATTCATAATATAACTAGAAACGAATACATACGATGAAAATATGAAAAACAGGAGACTAATAATGACTGTTAGAAAATATAGTGAATGCAAAGATATTTTTTGGGATGAGAAATCCTTTAACTACTCTTTAGAGGAATTGTGTATTTGGGATATTGAAAAATATTGGAGTCTAGAATATTTTTTAATTAAATTGTGTGCAAGCTTACAAGGTAACGAGGTATTGTACAGAAAGTTCGCGGCAGATTTATACTATCTTGGTCATAGTATAAATAACTTGATAACAAACCAAATACATCCTTCAGAATGTTACATATTAGAGAAATTTAACGAAGACGAGGCATGCGAGTGTCGTGACCGTTTTAATCATATTATGAGAATACTCTGGGGACGAATTCCCTTTGACTTTCATGACTATATGATAACTAGTAACCCACTTATTCAAAAAGAATTGAACTTAAATAAGTGAGATTTATCATTAGACCTCTTTCAAAAGTACCAGTTATTTTACGGAGTTACGAAACTACCTTCGATATTGAGCTATGTTCATAACACCGTAAAAAATAATCTAGGAATTTTAATAAGACAGCTTAGTGATAATGACCTACCTATCAGTTTAACAGTTGTGCGCTCATTAAAGTCGTATCCAATACGGTTAGTTTGATGCCTGTATAGCGCACCGATCACGAATGGAATATGTATGGTAAGTACACTATGAAGTACACCGTGACTATTCCAGTGAGTTAAAACGTTGCTACCATTAGTCTACAGCCAAAGATTCAAGTCCTCACTAGGGTACCGAACCAGTGAAGGACTGATTGGTTCGGTGTAGGTATATCTTAATATAAAAATACCTGTAAGGCATTTAGTTTAGTTGGCTCATGTCTTTGTCTATCAGAGTACAGTGGTCAATCTTAAATATTGGATACACATCAATAATAGTCAGTCTTTTAGCGTATAAATCCTGATAATTCAGATATTCTATAATGATCTGATTTTCATATATCATGACCCTCATCGCTCCTTCTTCATATATCTTAAATATTACTGCTTCATCTTGATATACATAAGCAGATATTGAGTTCTGCATATCACTGATAGAAAAAACCATTTTTTTATTTTGTGTATCAATGAATGTGGATTCTAGCAAACCATCCTTATCTATATGACTCTCGCATCCAAACATCTCCATAAAATCTACATCTTTAGGATAAAAGAACGACATTTTCTTTCCTATGATCAAAGTCCGTGGTCAATTAATTTCGTACAATTTAGGATGATAGACGAAAGAATGCTAATTATATAGCCGATGCTTCGCTACCTGTATGGCAAACGGAACATGTTCCCATAACGATTTTTATGTTTGATGCTGTTTTGCCATATATTTGCCCAGCAAGGGTAAGCAAAATGCTGGTAATTGAAAAGCACCCAGTAACGGTAAAAACACCGCACCCATAAAAGGTGCCGTTATGGTGTAAGCAAGCAATACATTGCGTCCACCACACACCAACGCAGCGATAATGGCATTTTCATAGCCAAAACGCCGATATATTACATAAGCTGTAAAATAAAACACCAATGCTAATACAGAACTTAGCACCAGTAATAACAATGCTTGCAACGGATTATGGTCAAAGGTGGCACGAAATCCTGCCATCAACCCCAGTGGAAACAACATCAGCAGTAAAATATTAAACTGCCCAATTTTGGGATAATAACGTAACAAAATAGCAGGTGAAACGAACCGGCGCACCCCCACAGCTAGCACCATTGGCATAACAATATAAACCAACAAGCGATTGATATAAGTGCCGATGTCTACATTCGCATTTTTATCGCCTAATAGCCACAATACGCCTAATAATGTACATGGCATAATGAGCGTAGCAGCGATGGTTTTTGCTGTCGCCAGTTGTGCATCAAACCCCACCGCATTGACCAATGCACCACTACCAAATAACGGGGCAGTGGCACCAAGGCCTGCAATAGCCAACAGCCAATCGCCACGTACGCCGAGCACATAAGCAACTAGTATTAAAACCAGACTCATACCCCCGCTTTGTAATAAGGCAAAAACCCACACATAGCTTGTCGCTATACGCTTTAACAGCGCATATTGGTCGATACCCAGTAAAGTAAAAAACATCAAAAAGAACAGCATTTGGGGTAAATATACTAATACCGCATTGGATACGTTTGGAAAAACAAAGCCAAAAATTGCGCAAACTGGCATAATTAATGTGCTATGACGCGCAATAAAACGAAGAAGCATGACTGTTCCTAATAAAAAATATTCGTAAAAAACAGGATGTCATTTCCCTTTTTTACCATCCGTTATGCAAATAATTCCCACATGATACTCTTTTAGTATTTTAATTACCTAATCATGTCACTATTACGGTTTACTGCTTTTTTTGCCCAGTTAGATGACTATCGCTTGAATTAAGGACATGCCCTAGAGAGACGCCGTATATTTCATGGTTTACACGGGTGTATGCAGTAAAGTTTTATGCTCACAAGGTTTGCGACATTATCAATATTGAGCAGATTAATACCATAAAAAGTATTTCTTTGATGCGTATGGATATGCTGAACCGCGTTGGGATTATTTGAGATTCAATAATCTTAGACAGTATGAAAGTTCCGAGGTGTCTCATACCTCTGCCACATCGATACCTGTATAGCGCACCGATTCTATTCCTATAACAATTACAGTGTTGAATCACTACCTTTTTACCGTCTGAAATGGGCAGTAGAGAACCGCAAAAACCCTAACTGTTTCTATAACAGAGTTTATGACAAATGATTTTCACTTAAAAAAGCCACCGGCACAAATGCTCGGAAATAGTTCTGCTATTATGGCATTAACATACAAATGTAAATCAAGAAATCACTCAGTAAAGGTTCTCCATGCCACTGCTTAAAATCTCGTTCATGAGCAAAATAATTTTCTTTTTAGTCGCAGCTATGTTTTCTTTATCAGCGATGGATTTGAACTTTAATCAAACTCAAAGATTAACGAATCAAGGTGATGCTGAAGCTCAATTCAACCTTATAAAAAATAGCCTTTCACTAAAAACCAAGCTAGATTCTAGGGTTTTTGCGTTCAACTTTTAAGAGCAGCCTTCCACCAAATAAATCGCTTCCGGTATACCAATATCGATACTTTCTACCTCACCTTTTAATAGGTTTTTATCATCTACTTTCCATTCAGTTGCCTTAATCGTATAGTCATTCAATTTTTGACCGTTCTTGATATGATATTCAATTTGTAGAGGTAACTTGTCCTGTTTATTATTAAGCTCAATGTTTTCGTTCTGCAAGAATTTTCCAATTGGGCTTTCTTTTATCACTTTAAAATTGACGTTAGCAAGCAGGCTGTAATAGTCACCATCAACTGCATATTTATCGACTTCGTAAGTAAGCTCGTCATTATGTGCTTTCATAACGTTTTTAGCTGAATTGCCAATGGTGATGTCTTTATAGAACCGTATACTTGGGTCCTGAATACTGATCAGGGCAACTTTACTATCTATGATTTGATATAGCACAGAAGCACGTTCACCGTACTCTTTGTCCACATAGCTCAGTTCTGGATTACTGACGTAATAGCAATGTTCATTATCGCTCTTTGATTTGGTCATTCCTAAACTGTTGAGCAGTTCAGGTGTAATAACCTGACCGAAGCTTAGTTTTTGATAACCTGACGGGCTGACGACTTCCTCATCGGCTATATCTGCTACTTCGTTAGTCTGTACTTTATCCGTAGGCGCTGAATTTATAGATACCTCATCATTCTTAATTACCTCCTTGTTTACACTATCTGTTTGCACAGCACTGTCATTATTTGAAGATGAGTCCTGTGAGTCACAACCTATCATCAGTTGTACAGTACCAATTAATAAAGTAGAAACCATTAGCGTTTTGAATATAGGCAATGGTGATTTTAAATGAAGAAATAACATGGCTTAATTCCTGAGTTCAGATAATTAATATTAATATATACCTCAATGAACCTTGTATAAACTGTCTTTTTTATGCTCGATTTCATTAGGAACTTGAACTTTCAGTACTATCTACCCAAGCAAATTCTTCCATGATACGCAGCCATTGATCATCTAATCCCGCTTTTAGCAACAACGGCTCACCAGTAACCGGATGGTTAAGCGCTAAAGTCTGGGCGTGCAGTAGCATACGTGCGCAATCATATTGAGTACGAAAAAACCGATTGTGTCGTCCGTCACCGTGGCTCGTGTCACCCACGATATGATGGAATAAATGTCTCATATGCCGACGCAGCTGGTGCTTACGCCCAGTCTCTGGTGTTAAGCGTATGAGACTATAGCGGCTAGTCTCATGCTTTTTTGATACTGCAAACGGCAGCTCAATTTGTGCCAAACTCTGCCAATGCGTCACCGCCTCTTGAGCAGGCTTGTCCAAATTGGCAAACTTATCGGCAATCGCATCGGGCTTAAAGCTCAACGCATAATCAACGCTGCCCTGCTCTGACATAAAGCCACGCACCACAGCTAAATATTGCTTCGTCACCTTGTGTGCCGTAAACGCTTCGGTCAGGCTACGCGCCACGGCTGGGCTCTTGGCAAACAACAACACACCTGATGTAGGCTTATCTAACCGATGCACCGGAAACACATGACAACCGACCGCATCACGGGTAAGTTGCATAGCAAAGCGCGTCTCGCCTTTATCCAGCCAGCTGCGATGCACCAGTAGACCAGCCTCTTTATTAATCGCCACTAGATACTCATCTTCATAGATAATTTCTATTTGGTTAGCTTGGTTAGCGGTTTCGCTTTCGATATCCATGTTTTCAGTGCTCATACTTTAGCCGTTTTTAGCCCATTTAACAGTTTTTGTTCGAATTTTGGACATGCCCTAACCAAAACGCTGTTGCAAGTAAGCGTTGATATCATTAGATTCATACATCCATTGGACATCGTTGTTTTCTTGAATACGTAAACAAGGCACTTTTATTCGCCCACCGTTTTCAGCAAGCTCATTGCGAAATTGCTCATTATTTTTTGCATCTCGAAGCTCAATAGGCACATTTAACTTATGAATTTGACGACGTACTTTTACGCAAAAAGGACAAGATTGAAATTGATACAACGATAAATCTTCACCAGCCTTATTAACAAGAGCTTGTTCTTCTTCAGTGCGTTTCATAGCATTACCTTGGGTCATGACACTTATACCAGCAATAATTCGTCCTAGACCTTCTCGTAGCAATTTAACTAACATTCTTACCTCTTCAAATTATCTTATGTGAATTCTTTAACACTCAGAGAATGAGTGCTTAGTGTGTATCTATGTGGTTGTTAGGATTTTTCGGATGTGCAAAGCTTAATTAATAATCTCATTAAGCATGAGAGTAGAGACTATTAGGCCATGGTAAACTCATTCTACTATAATTGATTCAGTTTAAAAGAAATACAAGGCGGCCGATTGTGTATGTATATTTGACACTCTAAGCGAGGTTTAAGGTAGTAAAAGCTTAAAACGTCTAATAATCTCGTGGTTCTGGTCATCAGATAGCTAAAAAGCACCGCTGTTCTACCTATTCATATAAGTATTAATATCTCTTCAGGTACTAAAAAAGGATACCGCAGTATCCTCTTTGATCTTATATCAGAACCAATCAATCTGCTGTTTTAATGATACTCACCAGGAAGGATTCTGGCAAAAGCACGCTGGGCAAGGTTTAGCTTCTTATCGGTAGTCATTCCAGCGCGGGTGCTTGGGAAAATACGATAACCTATCGATTGAATACCGACGTTGATCGCTGGTGCCAATGAGTAAGTAGCTGACGCAAACTTGCCCATATTACTAGCAATACTATTTGGCTTATCAACGATAGCTCTTGCGACCATCAACGCGGCTTCATCAGGCATCAACGCAGGCATGTAGCGGTATAGCTTGGTTGGGGCAATCATAGGCGTACGAACCAATGGCATAAAGATATTGGTAATCGTCACATTATCCCCTTTTACTTCAGCAGCTAAGCAGCGACTAAAAGCATCTAATGCCGACTTAGATGCGACATAAGCGGCAAAGCGCGGGCTGTTTGCCAGTACACCAATCGAGGATATGTTAACAATTTGACCCGTCTGACGTTCAATCATCGTCGGCAAAAATCCGAGAACTATTTTAACGGCGCCAAAGTAATTGATATCCATCGTACGCTCAAAATCATGGAAACGATCGACCGATTCATGAACTGAACGACGAATCGAGCGACCAGCGTTATTCACCAAGACATCAACATGGCCAAAATCCATCAAAATTTGCTCACTAACTTTTTCAATAGCATCCATATCAGTCAAATCGCAAGGGTAATAATCAGCATTACCACCAAGCTCCTCGATACTTTCTTGAACGGCTTTCAGTTTGTCTTCAGTACGTGCCAATAGGATAACATGAGCACCGCATTCGCTAAGCAAAAAAGCCGTACGTTCGCCAATACCACTTGAAGCTCCTGTAATAATAATATTCTTACCTGTTACTGCTTTGGTTATCGCTTGTTTCGAGGGATTTGCCATAAAAATTCCTTTTTTTTGTCCTATGCCTATGAACATCTCAATTATAGAATAGCAAGAAAGCATGGACTAAAGTGAATAAAACAGCCATCGCATCCAGATAATTTGACGACTTTGGGAATTCAAAAACTTATAATAGTGTGATTACTGCATTTGCGATTTCACCGATTCAATAACCCAATATTCCTGTGGCAGTAAACGTTTGTGTTACCTATCACTCGTGCGCTTGCAAAAAACTTTCAACAACCCGAAACTGCCCAGCGGTACTCTCTTCACCATACATCGCTTGTCTAAAGGCGTTAGAGTTTGGAATACCCGTTGTATACCAAGCGATATGCTTGCGAGCGATACGGCAACCAGAGTACTCACCATAAAAGCCATATAGCTCTTGCAAGTGCGCCAGTACAATCTCTTTTATCTCGCTCACACTAGGTGCTTCTAGAGTCTCACCAGTCCGTAAAAAATGCCCGATATCACGAAATATCCACGGCTGACCTTGGGCTGCCCGCCCTATCATGACGGCATCACAGCCTGTCAGCTCATAAACACGCTGGGCTTTTTGTGCGCTATCAATATCACCGTTGGCGATGACTGGAATACTGATGCTTTCTTTGACTTCACGTATCAGCTCATAGCGTGCTTCGCCCGTATACATATCCTCACGCGTACGCCCATGAATGGCAATCGCGGCAATGCCTGCTTGCTCCGCCCGCTTGGCCACTCGCAAGATATTTTCGCGGCCATTTTCATAGCCCAGTCGCGTTTTTAATGTCACAGGGGCATCGACTGCATTGACCGCCGCATCTAACAAGCGCGCAACCATATCTTCATCCTGCAGCAACGCAGAACCTGCCAGCTTGCGGCAAACTTTTTTGGCGGGGCAGCCCATATTAATATCGATAATCTGCGCACCATTATCAATTTGATAACGAGCAGCTTCAGCCAGCTTATCCGGTTCGGCCCCTGCTATCTGCGCAGAAATAGGCGCAATTTCATTATCGAAATTGGCACGATAAAGCGATTTTTTGCGTGCATAAAGCGCCGTATCAGCGATAATCATCTCGCTGACTGCGTGACCTGCGCCAAATGACTTACACAGTCGGCGAAAAGGATTGTCTGTCACACCCGCCATAGGAGCTACCATCAGACGATTTTCAATCGTCAGACCACCGATAGTTAACGGCTGCAATAATGGATGCTCAGACACTGGCAAAGACGAGGGTAAAACAGGAGAATCTATAGACATAAAAAAACGGCTTGATCTGCAGAGAAAACAAGCCGTTATTCTAAGGAATCCTGCACTTATTGCAAGCTATTAACGTGAATAACTTGCATCAATAAACACTAATTCATCATCAAGCCGATCATTTATCGAACACACTGCCCTGCTCTAATGTGATGTCTTCATCGTGCTCTTGCATACGCCATGGTAGGCTATCTGGAGACACGTTTAAGAAGTGCAGATATTTTTCGAACTGATCGATGATATCGTTGATGACAGAATCTGACTTATAACCGTACAAATCATAGGTTTGACCGCCACGGCGCAGATATACTTCTGCACGGTGATGATGCTCTTGTGGCAAATCATTGGCCATTTTTTCAGTGTAATAATCAGGGGCATCATGCTCTGACAAGCGCACTTCATACCAAAACTCAACATCGTCACCGCGTTGTAGTTCCAGTATCGCGCGATTATTAATAGCATCATAATTCACAGATGGCTTCCAACCTGTTTCAGCGAACTTCTCTGAAACCTCAGTCATCGATGGCATGACTACATTTTTGATATAGCTTAAAACTTTGTCTCGTGTGGGCTGATCGGTGATGTAATCAATACGATCGCGCCATGCTGATGAATTTAATAGATGCGGTGGTAGCTTGCTATTATTATCCAAGCTTTGGTTACGATGACCTTCGATACGTAACGCACGCCACATCCCAAACATCGCAATCAACATAATGACGGCAAACGGCAAGGCACTCACAATAGCGGCTGTTTGCAAGGCTTCTAGTCCACCAGCCAATAGCAGTGCTGACGCGACCGCACCTTCTGTCACCACCCAAAACGTCCGCTGCCACCATGGCGTATCACTACGGCCACCAGCCGCTAGCGCATCAATGACCAATGAGCCAGAATCCGATGAGGTCACAAAAAAGGTAATAATCAATAGAACTGTTAGTGAAGAGACGAATTGAGTAAATGGTAAGTTCTCTAATAGCTTAAACAAAGCAATCGCTTGGTTATTTTGCACGTCACCGATTAATGAGTTATAGCCATCAATCATGATCATATTCAGCGCGGTGTCACCAAATACAGCAAACCAGAAAAAGGTAAAGAAAGTCGGTACTAACATCACCCCTAACACGAACTCACGAATCGTACGACCACGGCTAATCTTGGCGATAAACAAACCAACAAATGGCGCCCATGCAATCGTCCATGCAAAGATAAACAGCGTCCAATTGCCAATCCAGTCATTATGCTCATAAGCCTGCAAGCTAAAGGTACGCTCAACGATATTACCCAAGTAGCTACCTGTATTTTCCATAAAAGCATTGAGGATAAATATCGTCGGTCCCACGATGAATACAAAAAGCATTAAGGCAGTTGCCAATAGCATATTTAAGATAGACAGTCGCTTTACGCCTTTATCCATACCTGCCAGCACTGATGCCAGTGCAGCAGCGGTAATCACTGCAATGGCAATGACCTGAACGCCCGTACTAACGGGAACCAGATCTGGCATGAGATAATTCAGACCCGCGTTGATTTGTGATACCGATAGACCCAAACTGGTCGCGATACCAAACATGGTACCGACAATCGCAAACACATCGACCGCATGACCGATAGGACCATGTATCTTATCGCCAATCAGAGGATATAACGTGGAGCGCATCGACAGCGGCAAACCATGGCGAAAGGAGAAATATGCCAGCGATAACCCTACTACGGCATAAATCGCCCAAATGTGAAAACCCCAATGAAAGTAAGCAATCTGCATCGCTTCTTTTGCAGCGGCAATGGTCTCTGGCGCAGACATAGGCGGACTGGCAAAATGCATGACAGGCTCTGCCACACCAAAGAAGAGCAGCGCAATCCCGTAGCCTGCCGAAAACAGCATGGCAAACCATTCTAGGAACTTATACTCAGCCTCTGCATGATCAGGCCCAAGCTTAATCCCACCATAAGGCGAAAAGGCCAATGCGATAATAAATAATAAAAACAATGCTACTGCCAGCATATAAAACCAACCAAACGTTTCGGTGGTAAAATTCAGCACATCACTGAACAGCGCTCCCGCTGCATCAGGGTTGATAGCCGTACCAACCACCAATAACAGCATAATAATCGCTGCTGGCACAAACACTGGCAGTAAAATAGTCGAACGAGGTAATTTACTCATAAAAAACAATGTCCTCAAAATGAATCAAACGTACGTAGATAGGTATGATTTTTATCACACTCCTTTCAGAAACCCTAGGTAAGCACTGAATTCGTAACATTACTTCAAAGATTGTTACATGACTATTACCAAGCAATAAAAAAAGGCAGCTTGTTAGCTACCTTTTTATTGATATAGACCTATTCGCGATTTATAACTGACATCTCAAGCGAGATTAATGCTTCTAGGGCGTGTCTTCATTTCAAAAATGGTGATAAAAATGAGATAAATTGCCGTCAAACAAGAAAAATAGCGCAGATAATATCGGGATATTAACCCGCTATTTGACGATGTTTGGCAAGATTTAGCCATTTTTAGCCCATTGAGATGACTATCGGGTGAATTGAAGACACGCCCCAATCTCTGATTATATTTTATTTACTCAGCATCAATCACCGCTGCCAACTGCTTAGCCAAATTGGCCAACTGCTCTTGGTCAGCCATCACAGCGGCATGGCGACCCAGCTCATGAATACTGCTAGGAATTAAATGTATATGATAATGAAACACGGTCTGCCCTGCCTGCGCACCATTTAATTGCATTTGAATAATTCCTTCTCGCGCAAACACTTGGCGCTGGGCTTGCATGACTTTCTTAGACGTCATCAAAACAGCCGCGGCATATTCAGGCTCCAGATCCGCTAAATCAACGGCCTTCTGTTTTGGTATGACCAATACATGGCCTTCTGCTTGTGGCATGATATCCATAAAGGCGAGCGTTTTATCATCTTCATATACTTTATGATATGGAATATCACCGTCTAGCATTTTGGCAAAAATGTTGTTGTTATCATAAGTAGTTTGTTGATTCAATTCAGTCATTATTTTTCCTTTGAGAGTTTTATTATTAGTCAATTACTTGCTTCATAGTTATCTAAAATAGATAAAATTGTCTGTCATATAGTGGACGAAATGCCAGTTAAGTACAAGTCGCTATCACAATCGTATTTGAAAAATATCAAGCCATATTTCAACGATGCTCACTCACCAATTTATTAGCGAGCCATGCCCTTAAAATGTTATATTAACCCTCTATTTTAATAACATGATGTTTATGGACTCGCCTACCTTGACGACTCAATCAGATGACAATCACGCTCATTCCACACTTAATGACACGCCATCAATCTCTGTATCCGATGATAGCGTGTCTGTGAGCGATGCGGAGCAAACTAATGCTAATAATAGCGCGCAAACCCTTGCGCCTAATACCATTATTTTGGCAGATGCCTTAACTGATAAAACAATCGCTTGGCGGATTCATAATTGTAAAATCAGCAAAAAAACAGTCACTCAAGACCTCCCGCTGCCCTTTCTGTATCATTACGACAGTTTAGACGATGTGATTAAACAGACACATCCACTCACACCTGCGCTACTGGCTAAATTCAATATACCCATGACAGCTCATGAAGCCGCTCAATTAATTGGTATTAGTGAAGCATTATTGGCTAGCCCTTGGCATGTCAAAGTCATTGGCTCATTGGTTGTTTTTAGTGAGAGTCTGCAATTAGCAGTACGTCTACATTGGACCAACACAGGCAAAGAGACACAGCAAATCTATACCAAAAATGCTGCTGACGCGCTCGCCGCTTCGTTTAAAGACTGGCAGTTTTTTGGCCGAGTGGATGTGCTCTATAAAAACACTCAGCAGGCGCTGGTCAGTATCGACGAACAAGCACCCGCTAACGCCCAGATTATGAACATCGATGTGAGTAGCGATTATCAGCTTTTGCCATCGACTCATGCGTTAGTGATTATCGCCAAACTGGATGCAGATAAAGTCAAGCTGCCGTGGTTTGAGACAGCGATATTGGAGCGTCTTGAATAGCACTTTTTTGATCCATCATTTATCATAAGCAACGAATTGTTTTTAGGTATTCATAGCTAATGGTATGGTAACAACCTAGAATTATTCACTAGTCCTCACGCATCATAAAAAGCACACTATCAATATCACAGCTGAGGCTGCACATTTTCACAAACCTCGCCTATTTGTAAGGAATATCACATGGATTATCGCTCAAAAACCTCTACTGGTGGTCGTAATATGGCAGGCGCTCGCGCATTATGGCGTGCAACTGGCATGACTGATGGCGACTTTGGCAAGCCAATTATTGCCATTGCCAACTCATTTACTCAGTTTGTACCTGGTCACGTGCATCTAAAAGATCTTGGACAACTGGTCGCACGTGAGATTGAGCAAGCAGGCGGCGTTGCAAAAGAGTTCAATACTATTGCGGTCGATGATGGTATTGCGATGGGCCATAGCGGTATGTTGTACTCGCTACCCAGCCGCGACCTGATTGCTGACTCTGTCGAATACATGGTCAATGCTCACTGCGCGGATGCGCTAGTGTGTATCTCTAACTGCGATAAAATCACACCGGGTATGTTGATGGCTGCCATGCGCCTTAACATTCCAGTAGTGTTTATTTCAGGTGGCCCAATGGAAGCGGGCAAGATTTTAGCCAGTACCGTTGGTAAGAGTCACAATACTGATAGTAGTGACAGCAGCGCGGTTCGTAAACTCGACCTCGTCGATGCAATGATGGATGCCGCTGATGACAGCATTAGTGATGAAGATGTAGCCGCTATCGAAGCCTCAGCTTGTCCAACTTGTGGTTCATGCTCTGGTATGTTTACTGCTAACTCAATGAATTGCTTGACCGAAGCTTTAGGCTTGGCATTACCGGGTAATGGCTCGCTACTAGCCACTCACTCATTGCGCCGTGAGCTATTCTTAGAAGCAGGTCGCACCATTGTGTCATTGGCCAAACGTCGCTATGAGCAAGATGATGATTCAGTCTTACCACGCTCAATCGCTAGCAAAGCGGCTTTTGAAAACGCGATGACCTTGGATATCGCCATGGGTGGCTCGACCAATACTATCTTGCATCTGTTAGCGGCTGCTAATGAAGCAGAAATCGACTTTAAAATGCATGATATTGACCGTCTAAGCCGTGGTGTGCCTTGTCTTGCAAAAGTCGCTCCTGCCTCACAAAAATACCATATGGAAGATGTGCATCGTGCTGGTGGTGTCTTTGCGTTATTGGCTGAGCTTGATCGTGCAGGCTTACTCAGCACTGACGTACCGACTATTCATAGTGCAACGATGAAAGAAGCGATTGATAAGTGGGATATCATGAACGCTGATAACCTTGAGGCGCGTGCACGATTCCTTGCAGCGCCTGGTGGCGTACGTACCACTGAAGCGTTTTCACAATCAAAAGAATGGTCAAATTTAGACGTTAACCGCGAGTCTGGTTGTATCCGTAGTGCCCAACATGCCTATTCTACAGATGGTGGCTTGGCCGTACTGTATGGCAATATCGCCGAGCGTGGCTGTGTGGTCAAAACCGCGGGCGTTGACGAAAGCATCTTAGTATTTACTGGTCGCGCGCGTCTATTTGAGTCACAAGATGATGCCGTCGCTGCGGTATTGGCTGACGATATCGTTGCCGGTGATGTGGTCATTATCCGCTATGAAGGCCCTAAAGGCGGCCCTGGTATGCAAGAAATGCTTTACCCAACGACTTATCTAAAGTCTAAAGGCTTGGGTAAAGAGTGTGCCCTACTCACCGATGGTCGCTTCTCTGGTGGTACGTCAGGTTTATCAATTGGTCATGCCAGCCCTGAAGCAGCCGAAGGTGGTGCCATCGGTCTGGTTGAAGAAGGCGATACCATCCATATCGACATCCCAAATCGTACCATCAACATGCAAGTCAGTGATGCCGACTTGGCCGCACGCCGAGATGCGATGGAAGCACGCGGGCGCGATGCATGGAAGCCTGTGAGCCGTGATCGTCACGTAACCCCTGCGCTACGTGCCTATGCTGCTATGACGACCAGTGCCGATACTGGTGCTGTCCGTGATGTGAGCCAAGTAGAACGCTAAAACGTGAAAACGGTGTTTTAAGGTAAATAAATTATCTTAAAACAAAGCCATAGTCTCATAATCAATTAAGCCTGCGCGATGCAGGCTTTTTTTCACCAAAAAACAACGTAGCAGACGTTTTAATAACGATTTTTTGCGGTAATTGATTTTTTTTGGCGTCATGATAAGGGTTATCAAAACCACCCCCTTAAAAACCACGACGTGCCTACTCCTTATGATCGAAAACTATAATTTATTCTTATTAATTTGCGGTGTCGCTTTCTTACTAGGAGCGTTGTTTCCTATTATGTTTAAACGCACGCCCGTCTCCTTACCTATGCTACAGGTCAGCTTTGGTCTAATTATGGGCTATTGGTGGACGACCCTATCGTTTTTAGATCCGATGGATAACGGTTTAATCATCGAAAAACTAACCGAAATTGTGGTGCTCGTATCATTGGTGGGCGCTGGTATCAAGATTGATACCAAGCTGTCTTGGCGATTGTGGAGGCCGACAGTACGCCTATTACTGATTACCATGCCGATTGGTATCTTTGCGATGGCTATTTTGGGATATTACGCGTTTGGTTTGAGCCTTGGAGCAGCTATTTTGCTAGGGGCTGTGCTAGCCCCAACCGATCCGGTATTGGCGTCTAGCATTCAGGTAGGGCCGCCTAATACGGGTGGCGAAGATACACCGCGATTTACCCTCACCTCAGAGGCAGGACTTAACGACGGACTGGCTTTCCCTTTCGTTTATCTGGCAATAAAAATAGCAGAAGCATTTAGTGAAGGTAATAGCTTTACTAGTGAGATGCTTTGGTCGTGGTTCACCCATGATGTACTGTGGAAAATTGGCGCAGGTTTGGTGGTGGGTATTGTCGTGGGTAAAGTCATGGCAAAGCTGGTATTTTCGAAATATAGCCAAGACACTACTATTTCTCAAGGCTATGTGGTCATTGCCCTGACACTCGTGGCATATGGATTAGCAGAGTTTGTACACAGTTATGGTTTTATCGCTGTCTTTATTGCGGCATTTGCCTTCCGGCGTTCAGAGCATGAGCACAGCTACCATCACAAACTCCATGATTTCGCAGAGCAATCCGAAGGTTTGCTTATGTCGCTCGTACTGGTTATGTTTGGCATTTTTCTAGGTCAAGGATTACAGTCAGGTGTGGAGCTGACGTGGCGTGTTTACATCGTCAGCTTCACTTTCCTATTATTGATACGTCCCATTGGTGGGTTTATCGCTTTATCAGGGCTGAATCTTCCTCGCACTGAAAAATACGCTATCTCAGCATTAGGTATCCGTGGTATTGGTACGTTGTATTATTTATCTTATGCGCTGAACCAAGGGTTCTTCGGTGATGAAGATGCACTCAAGTTATGGATTGTCTGCTCAATTGTGATTTTAACCTCAATCTTTATTCATGGCTTGAGTGCAACTAGGCTACTTAAAATGACACCGAATAAGCCTCATTGAACTTATCAGTAAGGTTTTTAAAGCGCTGCATCAATCATACTCAACACAGATTCCGTTAGCGCAAACTGACGGATATCATTGAGCATTGTTGAATCAAAATTATGGACAAAGGCAAATGACAACTGGCGCTCAGGGTCACACCAAGCAACTGAACCGTTGTAGCCCATGTGTCCAAATCCTTGCTTGCTTACATCAGTTTTTTCATTGGCTTCGCTTTGACAAATATCAAACCGGCGATGATAACCCAAACGCCAATGCATCGCTGCTGGCATGACAGCATCTAGTCCTGAGACTTGTGGTGTGGATAGCTGTTCAAAGATTGTGCTATCAATAAGCGTTTGTCCTTGCCACTCGCCGCCACTGGCAAGCATGGCATAAATGGTTGCCAAGGCCTGAGCTGAGGCGACACCATTGGCGGCTGGAATCACGGCCTGTAGCGTCTCACGACTATGATAATCGATCGCTTGTTTTCCAACTGGTATGAGCGCTGCCTTATAATTTTTTAGATTGAGCTTGCTCGTGTCAAAGTACAAACGATTAATATAAGCCGTGTCCAACTTAGGCAAGTTGGTTTGCTCATCAGCTTGGCCAATATCTGCCGATTTCATATTCGCTAAGGCTTGTTGCTGCCAACATGCGTAACTAGGCAGGTTTTCGTAAGCACGCAAGACACTTTGTGAATCCACCTTTAAGGTTGGTTTTTGACGCTTACTACGCAATTGTGAGCTGTCTTCATTTGATGACTCAAAATCTTTGGCCAGCTTTGCCACTTGGTTAACTTTACTTGCTGGTACGCCAAAGTAACAGCTATCAGCGATACCTAAAGGCTCAGTAAGATAACGGCGCAGCGCTTCAGCTAAAGACAGTTCAGTAACGGCTTCTATCACACCGCCCAACACCCAACCATAGACTAAAGCACTATAAGCACTGTCATATAGCTCGGTATGGTCTGGTGCAGTGATCGGCATTGCAGCAACCGTCTTGAGCATGTATTCCCAGTCAAGCAAGGCTTCACTGTCTACCTCTATACTTTGAATGGAAAATAAATTGGCTTGGTGTGACATCACATTGCGTAGCGTAAGCTCACCTTTATCCTGTGCCGCAAATGCTGGCCAATAGTGTGCAATAGGCATGTCATAATCAAGCATCTGCTGCGAAACCAATACATGTACCAGCGTCGCCAATATACCTTTACCTGTCGAAAAGTTAATCGCTAAAGTGTCAGGCTGCCATGACATGTCTAAACGTGCCAACCCCGTACTTGCCTGAGCAATACACTTGCCAGCCTGATAGACAACCACCGCACCACCTGCTGGCGCATCATCAAGCTGTAAATCGGTGAGCAGTTGCTGTAAGTGCTGCTGAAGTTGTGTATTAATCTGATTGTTGTGATCAGTTTTATTATTATCGGTCATAGTTTTCCTGCTCTGTTTTATAAAATAGCTAAGTATGAAAAACCTTAGCGCTTAGTATTATACCAACCCCAAAAAGTACGATTAGCGGTGTCAAACTTGTTTTTATTTACTCAAAAAAAAGGCCACCTATCGGTCGCCTTTTTACTCGTCAAACGTGCTTATACTTTAACGTGGTACCAATAGACGATTATGGACTTCTTCGGCAAGCTTAGTCAAACCATGACTGCGCCCACGTTCCATAGCAGTATCCATCTTACGCCCGCGCAACCAACCTGCACGCAACGCAATTGCCGCGCCTACTCTGTTACCAGTTCCGCAATGTACGGCTATTTTTTTGCCATGGTTTTGGCGTAAAATATTGTCAAACGCCAATATTTTTAGCTGTTTTAAATCCGCCGCGCCGCTAATAGGCAGATGCTCATAGTGCATACCTGCCTGCTCAACCGCTGATGATTCATCAAAACTCAATTCATCATCAGGCTGCAAATTAATTACTAGCTCGACACCCGCTTGCGCTAAAGCTACTACCTTTTCGTCATCGAGTGCACCGCATACAATGGTGTTGTCATCAGGACGAAAATAAGGCTCAAAAATGGCAGCTAAATCGACACCATTATCAGGAGCCTCTTGGTCAGGTGTGACGTTTGTAGTCTCAGCCTCATTGTTAACAACGTCGTTATTAGCAACGTCGTTGTTAGCGACATCGTCATTGGCAGCTGAATTATCAAGTTGTTCTGGGCTTGTTGCTTCCGTATGTGCAGTCATAAGTATAAAGTTGTTCGTTAAGTTTGAGTTTGCTATTGAAATAGTTGTTAGTTAAACGGCAGTCATGTTACTGACTTCTATGCTAGCTTTTGTTAACTATCACTCTGTAATATAACCGTACCTGCCAAATGCGGCTTGTCATTCTTAGCGCTATATAGGCCAAACTCACAAGTGCCATCTGCGCTCTCAAACTGTGCCACTGGATCAGCGATGAGTTCGACTTCTGCTGGCAAAAAGATAGGCAGTTTGAACGATACATCAACGGTACAAGCATCTGGCAACTCATCCATCATGGCAAGACACTTGGCCTTTGACCACATACCGTGAGCGATGGCTTTAGGGAAGCCAAAAGCACGCGCAGATAATGGATGTAAGTGGATAAGGTTAAAGTCACCTGACACAAAGGCATAACGACGACCGATATCTTCTGGTACTTCAAAGATACTGTGTACACCTTTTGGATTGACTGACGGTTTGACCACTACAGGACGCGGTGTGCTTTTTTTATCTTTACTACGGCTTGGTTGTTTGCTACGTGACAGATAAGTCGACGTACCTTCCCAAATAACCTTGTCTTCTGATTTTACCGTTGTCACAAAATCAAACTGCTGACCTTGAGCATGGTCACGCAAGTTGTCAAAGGTGACAGACATAGCGACCGTTTCACGCTCACCAATTGGACGATACTGGGTCACACTGTTATCGACGTGTACCAACCCCAGCATAGCAAATGGGAACGGCTCTTTGACCATCATGTTCATTTGCAGCGTTTGAGACAGCACCGAAAAGTATGTAATCGGGATATTGCCATTATCAGCAAAACCACAAATTTTACGATAATCGTTTAAGTTACCCTGATCGATGTGCAGATCGTCCACATAATAGGTCGATTGCGGCAATTGATCTCTACTAACTTTACCATTATTGACGATAGGCAATAAACTTTTGACGATATTGGCGTAGGTCGTATGCGCTTTTGGCAGCGCATCATAATGCTTGTCTGACATAATAAATCCTAAGTGGGGCTTGAGCAAATTTTCTTGGTGCATACAGAGATGCTATAAAGTCGTTCGTTAAGGCTTACCAGTAAACAGTATCTTAAGCGCTATACTCAATCCAAAGTATAAGTAATCTACGTGATTTTTAATACAGGTTACAAGCACTTATTATAACGAAACATAATTTGGCTGATGGTTTCTGTGTTTTTATCATAAAAAAGCCACCCTCGGGCAGCTTTATTACGATTTATCAGCAATTTTTTCGTAAGCATATGTGAGGTAAATAATAAATAATGCACTATATTATATATTTACTATAGGCTTAATCATTACCTCTGTCTACTTAGAAATAGGTGTTAGGCCCCTAGTAAGCTCTGACCACAAACACGAACCACGTTGCCGTTCAAGCCACCAGAAGCAGGTGATGCAAACCATGCGATGGTTTCAGCAACATCTACTGGCAAGCCGCCTTGGCTCATTGAGTTCATGCGGCGACCCGCTTCACGAATAGCAAATGGAATCGCTTCCGTCATTTGAGTTTCAATAAATCCTGGTGCCACTGCATTAATTGTCATGCCTTTAGCATTGTCTTCTAGTTGCTTAGCAGTCGCATCAACCAGACCAATAACACCCGCTTTCGACGTGGCATAGTTGGTTTGACCCAAGTTACCAGCGATACCTGAAATTGACGACACACAGACGATACGTGCATTTTCTTTTAGCACGTCATTGTCTAGTAAGTAACGATTTAGCCTAGCAATACTGCCTAGGTTGATATCGATCACCATGTCCCATTTTTTCTCGTCCATGTTTGCCAATGTCTTATCACGTGTGACACCAGCATTATGGATAATCGAATCCAGACCGCCACGCTTTTGTGCTGCTTCTGCGATTTCTTTGCCTGCGTCATCACTAGTGATGTCAACGGTCACGACAGAACCACTGATTTCACTCGCAACTTTTTGTAGATCAGCTTGCTGCTGCGGCACATCGAGACAGATAACGTGAGCGCCTTCACGAGCCAACACACGAGCGATTGCTTCGCCGATACCGCGACTTGCGCCAGTCACTAGCATGGTTTTGCCACCTAGAGGCTGCGTCCAATCTACTTCAACTGATTCGCCTTTGTTAACACGCACAACTTGTCCTGAGACATACGCTGAACGAGCTGAGGTGAAAAAGCGTAACGTCGAATCTAGATTTTGCTCTGCACCTTCTTCAACATAAACAAGCTGTGCCGTAACACCGCGCTTAAATTCTTTACCGACAGACTTTACAAAGCCTTCAAGTGAGCGCTGAGCCATTGCTGCTTCGATGTCAGTGATGTTTTCTGGTGTACGACCAACGATAATGACTCGACCAGACTTATCGACACGGCGAGCAACAGCATGGAAGAATTCATACACTTCTTTGAGCTGCTCAGCATTGACAATATTACTGGCATCAAACAATAGAACTTTGAATTTGTCATCGCCACCAGTATTGGCTTTTGCTTCGATGCTCGCATCAGCCAATTCATCTTTGATATCGTCGCTGCTGTTCACATAAACGTCAGCATGTACATCTGACAAAATACGTGAGATCGATGCGCTAACGCTTTTATCCTCGCCCTTAGCACGACCAACCAACACACTACCGCGTACTAAATTCTCACCACTCTCGAAACGATCAAGAGTCACTGGTAATGGCAAACCCAAATTTTTGGCCACTTTTTTGCCAAGAGAAGACTGAACAAAATCACCGTAACGGTCTGACATAATATAATCCTTATAAAAATGATTAAAATAAAAAATGCAATGTGCCTATCATATAGACTCGGCAACATTATAATTATTGATATTTAGTAAGTGCGTACAAAACTGGCCTAACTATACACTGCCATCATAAACAAGTCCAAAAACTGACAATGTCCACAAAAATCTGTAAACAAGCAAGTACACAAGACGGCCGCTTTTTCTAGATTTAAAAACCATAACATTATGCTAAAATCAGACCTATAAGTTATGGTAAATAGAATTATCGATAACAATATATTATCAAAACAGCTTTTATGCAATGTTAATAGTCAATACCAGCCAGTCTACAAAAGTTATATTATTAACTGTTTTCAAAGCCAGTATCAACCTTATATATAAGTGTCACATAGTTTGCTAAAGATATACAGTAAGGTCGTAAAAACACTTTATCCTAAACAGCCATAACGCATAATAAATGATAATATTTACCTCTTATCTATTTTGAATCTCTTAACTGTATTTTTTAATTCAATTGAATTTTTTATTATTACCCTCTTTTTCTTCTACCCATATTTTTTAAGGATAATATTATGAGTAATAAAAACAACCACCCTGATAGCCCTGTTATCGAAAGCACTGTTGTAAAAGCCAGTGATACAAAAAATGAAAACTCACAAGCAACCTCTACTGACAGCACTAAAAAAGAAACAGCTGTCAAAAAAACAGCAAGTGCTTCGACTAAAGAAGCTGAAACGGTTGAGGACAAAAAAGTAACTGAAGATAAAGCAGCAACGACTGCTGTCAAAACTTCTACTGCTAGAAAGACTAGCAAAGCGAAGCCTGCCTCAAATCTAAACCGAGTGGCTATTCTAGGGGGTAACCGTATCCCGTTTGCTCGCTCAAACGGCTCATACGCTGATGTCAGCAACACAGACATGCTAACGGCCGCTTTAGATGGTTTGGTTGAACGCTATAACCTACAAGGCGAAATTGTAGGTGAAGTAGTAGCTGGTGCTGTGATGAAGCTAAGCCGCGATATCAACTTAACTCGTGAGGCCGCGCTAAATACCGCACTGAACCCACATACTCCAACTTATGATATCTCACAAGCTTGTGGTACTGGCTTGCAAGCGACCTTTGCTTCTGCCAACAAAATCGCACTGGGCCTTATCGATTCAGCCATTACTGGCGGTGTCGATACTACCTCTGATGCGCCTATCGCAGTTGGTGATGGCCTACGCAAAGTACTTATCAAACTGGGTGCCGCAAAAGACAACAAGCAACGACTAAAAGCATTGATGGGTCTAAATCCAAAAGACCTAATTGATTCACCACAAAACGGTGAACCACGTACTGGTTTGTCAATGGGCGATCATCAAGCGATCACAGCACTTGAGTGGAATGTCAGCCGCGAAGCGCAAGATGAGCTGGCTTTTAATAGCCATCAAAATCTAGCACGTGCTTATGATGAAGGTTTCTTTGATGACTTAATCACGCCTTACAAAGGTCTGACTCGTGACAACAACTTACGCCCTGATACAACTTTAGAAAAACTGGCTAAACTCAGACCTGTATTTGGCAAAAAGAATGCCAATCCAACGATGACAGCAGCCAACTCTACCCCACTGACTGATGGTGCCTCTTGTGTACTATTGGGTACTGATGAATGGGCAAAAGAGCATGGTCTGAAGCCATTGGCTTATATTGTTCATCAAGAAACCGCTGCCGTTGACTTCATCGGCAAGTCTGGCACGACTGAAGGTCTGCTAATGGCGCCAGCGTATGCCGTACCGCGTATGCTGGAACGTGCTGGCCTAACACTACAAGATTTTGATTTTTATGAAATCCATGAAGCCTTTGCGTCACAAGTATTATCAACATTAGCCGCTTGGGAAGATGAAAGCTTCTGTTCAGAGCGTTTAGGACTCGATGCGCCGCTAGGGGCTATCGACCGTAGCAAGCTAAACGTTAACGGCTCGTCACTGGCGGCAGGTCATCCATTTGCCGCTACTGGTGGTCGTATCTTAGCCACTGCTGCTAAATTGCTAGATCAGAAAGGCTCAGGCCGTGCACTTATCTCTATCTGCGCAGCAGGTGGTCAAGGTGTGACTTGTATTCTAGAAAAATAATCTGGATTGCATTTAGTTTAAAACAAGAAATACGCTGATCTATTATTTTAATCAGCATCTGTCTGTCAAAAATGCCCTTTAAGTTAATTAAAGGGCATTTTTTATTGCCTATAGTTTGTTATTATAAAAGCGAACCAGGAGTAGTATCTTACAAAATCCAATATGCCAACCAAAGGTAATATTTATGGGTAAGACAAAATATTTATTAGAAAAGCTAAGGGAAGTCATCTTCGGTTCTGAAAAATTTGTGATGTCAGAACCACGTACAACGACTGATTTTGAATCTTTAGCGACTAAAGAGCATGTAGATCAATACAATCGAGAACAAGCTATTCTTTCAGAGCGTATCGAAAAAGAAGTTCTGGATGATGAGTTGCGTCGAAAAATGCATCAAGATTTAATCGATACCTATGATGAAGAGCTAGAAAATGAAATAGATGACTGTGCACGTGATTTTCGTTTTGATGGCCGCGAGATGAGCGAGCAGGAAAAGCTAGACCGACGAACATACTTTCATGAATTGGTCCGGCTACAACGCGAGCTTATAAAGCTACAAGACTGGGTCGTTGATCGCGGTGAGCGCATCGTTGTTATCTTTGAAGGGCGTGATTCTGCTGGTAAAGGTGGTGCCATTAAACGTATCACTCAGCGTTTAAACCCTAGAGTGTGCCGTGTTGCCGCATTACCCGCTCCCACAGAACGCGAGCAGACGCAGTGGTATTTTCAGCGCTATGTCGCCCACTTACCAGCAGCTGGTGAAATTGTACTGTTTGACCGTAGTTGGTATAACCGCGGCGGTGTTGAGCACGTGATGGGCTTCTGTACAGATGCACAGTATGAAGAGTTTTTTCAATCAGTACCTGAGTTTGAACGCATGCTCGTACGCTCAGGTATTCGCCTAGTAAAATACTGGTTTTCTATTACCGATGATGAGCAGCATGCGCGATTTATGAGCCGGATATATGATCCGCTTAAGCAGTGGAAACTCTCACCGATGGATTTACAGTCGCGCCGACGTTGGGAAGACTACACCAAAGCAAAAGAAACTATGTTTGAACGAACTCACATTCCTGAAGCGCCATGGTGGGTAGTAGAAGGCAACAATAAAAAACGTGCTAGGCTAAACTGCATTGCCCATTTACTCGAACAAATTCCTTATAAAGAAATACCTCGTGATGAGGTCGAATTGCCGAATCGTAAGCGTGATGATGAATACTACCGTGAACCTATCCCAAACGATATGTATGTGCCACCGCGCTATTAGAACACTCTCACATTCCGCCAGTTTTTTATACTTTTGCTAAAAAGCAGCCTTATATCAAGTATAAGGCTGCTTTTTTATGGCAGTATTTATTTAATAACTGATTATAGTAGTGGATCAGAACATTAATAAGCATAAAGGCTACATCGTATAAGTGGCCTGCAAACCATCTACTTTACCAGCCAATAGTCGCTCAACTTCATTTTTGATTCGCTGACCAGAAATATCTGTCCCAATCTGCACGGCAAAACCTGCTGGACGACCACCTTGTGTTTTAGAGTTTATCCAAACCACTTTACCGTTCATAGGTAAGCGCTCGCTAGAGTTCGGTAAAGTAACTGCGATAAACACTTCATTACCTAACTGTTGGTCTTGAGTCGAAGGTACAAATAACGCACCATTAGCCACAAAGGATAAGTAGCTGGCGTATAGCATTTCGATATTTTCAATATGGCAGGTTAATACCCCACCGCGTCCTGGCATCGCCATAGTTAGCTTCCTTTATTAATTGGGTGAAATGTGTTTTTATGAGTGGCTAACGGTATGTAGAGCAAAGCATTAAAACCATTGCCAAACGATAATCAAATGCCATAAAAATTGCTTTATAAGTATGCCAGTTCTTGCATTAGCTTATCATAGGCAAATTTTTCTTGCACATTTTGTTGTAGTGCAATTTTGGTTTGCTGCAAGCTATTAGCAAATGATTCTAATCCACTGTCAGTCGGTTGATAAGTCTCTAGCAATGCTGATAAGTTGACATCTTTTTGTAGCTCATTTAGTCCTAGACAAACACGGCGCATATCGAGCAACATCAGCTCAGACAGCTGGATAAACTCTGCTATGTTTAGCTGGTTTTGCCAATAATCACTGGCTGCAATACTACTACGCTTTCCACTACGCAATGCCTGCCACGTCGTCAACCACAGTGCGCGCTTGCTATACCAAGGCGCTTGTGCCAGTGCTATCGCCGCTAAAGGCGCACCATTTGCCAATTGAATAAGTTGATGAATAGCATCTGTACCAACTGCTTCACGATTTATAGTATGGCCCAGCTTACTTGTTACATAGTCAACAGCTATCGCAGGCTCAATCGTTTGTAATGCCAACTGTTGTACGCGACTTTTAATGGTTGGTAGCAGCTGGGCTGGCGCATCACTAATCAAAAATAGATGAACTTGTGCTTGTGGCTCTTCTAAGGTTTTTAGTAGAGCATTGGCTGCAGCAATGGTCATTTTCTCAGCATGATCTAACACGCAAATCCGCATTCCTTGTCCACCTTGATAAATAAAAGGTTGTAAGGCGCGGATATCATCAATTTTGGTCTTGAGCGCACTATTGCTAGCAGTTTTACTGGATTTTTTGTCTTTAGCGGTGTTGCTTGACTTTTCTTTGTTATCAGCATGCTCTGCACTGATAGGCATACTGACCAGTGGCAATACTTGCAAGCTCGGATGGGTGCCTGATCTCAGCCATTGACAGCTCTCACACGTGCCACAAGCACCTGTTGGATGACTGTCGCGGCTGCGACATAGTAACCAAGCGACCAGTCGCCATACAAAAGCACGCTTGCCCATTCCTTGCATACCTGCTGCTAGTAGCGCATGAGGTAAAGACTGCTGCTGCAATACTCGCTCTGTCAGTTGCGACCATAACGACTGCTGCCATGGCAATAAGGGCGCAAAATAAATGCCGTCGTTGATATCTGCTGCACCTGTATTTCCTGTCCCGTTACTCATAGCTGTCGCCCTATAACATTGCTCGATTATTCAGGATATAGCGCGTTAATGACGCTTTAAATAAAAGGTATAAATTTTTAATTGGATTACTAACCTATAGACTACCGATAGGACTTAAAAAGCCAGCTAGGCTCATGCCATTTAAACGATCTAAATCTTCCTGCGTATCGACACCTGCTGGTAAATGACAAGCAGCGGAAGCAATCGCGATATGACCACCGTTTTCTAACACACGTAACTGCTCTAAGCTTTCTAGCATTTCGAGCGGTGTCTGTGGCCAATGTACAAACTGCTGTAGTAGACGCACACGATAAGCATATAAGCCCAAGTGACGATACGCATTTTTTGGTGGTTGTCTTTGATTATCGTCAGCCAACACGACATCACGATCACAAGGAATGGGCGCACGACTAAAATAAAGCGCACGCTGTAAATCATTGGATTGTTGACTGACAACCTTGACCACTGATGGGCGCATAAAAGTCTCATAGTCATCGATAGGCTCACATAAAGTGGCCATCACACTCTCATCATCTGCGACTAGAAGTGCTTTTACCTGCTCTAATAATAGCGGAGGTACTAACGGCTCATCGCCTTGCATATTGACCACAATATCATGGTCAGCCCAACCTTTTATCGCGGCCACTTCTGCTAAACGATCTGTGCCTGAGGCATGATCAGGGCTAGTCATTACGACATCGAATCCTGCATCCGTGCATACCTTTGCTATATCTACATCATCAGTTGCAATGCACATATCATCTGCAAAGTGTGCTGTCTTAGCCTTTTCAGCCACCCAAAGAATCATCGGCTTACCATGTATCTGTAGCAATGGTTTGCCAGGTAGTCGTGTGCTTTTAAAGCGAGCAGGAATGACAATATGAGTTTTGGCAGGTGTGGCGACTGATAGCATGGTTTTTCCTATAAAATTTTGCGGCAATGTAAAATATTAGCGGTTATCTATCACGTAGTTTTCATACTGATATCAGGATCAGACTGAATACCTAGTGTCTTAAGTTGCTCGTCTAGATTGTCATAACAGCTATCAGAAAGTACAGCTGTAACTGGTAACACCCATAGTCTACTTGCCAGCTCCTCATACTCATCACTCAGTGCTTGCTTACTTGTATATTCGACTAGCAATGCTCTAATTTTCACTGCATCTTTGCTAGTTATGACTATCGGATCATCTCGATACTGCAGGAGCTCAGCCAAGCTAAAATCATAATGGTCAGGATAAGGATGACCGATTACCTCAAAGCCAATAGAACCCAAGGTATCGAAGAAACGCTGCGGATAACCTATGCCACTCACAGCATGTACCCGACTGCCCATCTTAAGCATGTTAATACCCACTTTGAAATCAGTATCTCTGGCACCAGTTAATTTAGGTTGCCACAGGCGCTGCAATTTATCAGGCACTAAATGCATAGTCGAACGACTGGCTAGAGGCAGAGTATTATTATCTTGATAAACTGCTCCTGTTTCTAACTTTTCATGGTAAATGACAGTGGCACCCTGCAGTCGTGATATTGGCTCACGTAAAAACCCAGTGGGCAGTAGTTGCTTGTTGCCAAAACCTCTTGCCGAATCGACCACAATCCACTCAATATCACGTTGCAATGCATAATGCTGCAAACCGTCATCTGCAATAATGAATTGTAAATCTGGATAAGCATCTAATAAGGTGGTCACTGCTTGCTGACGATTGGGACAAACTGCCATCGGGGCACCTGTCATGCTGACGATTAAACACGGCTCATCACCAACTACATTAGGTAAGCTATCCACATTAACCAATGCTGGCATCTGACTGGTATCACCACCATAACCACGACTAATGACACCTACCTTGACGCCTCGTGATTGTAGCTCATTGACCAAAGCAATAATCAATGGTGTCTTACCACTACCACCAACACTGATATTTCCAATGACCATGATGGGAATGGGCGCACGATAACTTGATAGCAAACCAATTCTATAAGCTTGACGACGAAGCATGGTAATGAGTCCGTACAAGCAGCTAATGGGTAGCAATAGCCACAACCAAAGAGCTTGACGTTGCCATGCACGTGTCACTGTCGTTTCGATGCTCATGTTTATTGACCACTTATTCTATAAATTCAGTGCCGCTTTCTCATAAAATGCATATTGAAACAGAGTCATATGACTCTATTCGAAATCACGGTCATACATCTGTGCATAATAGCCTTGTAACTGCATCAATTCTGTATGCGTGCCTAACTCGACAATCTGTCCGGCATCCAACACAGCGATACGATCAGCAGACTCAATAGTAGTCAATCGATGTGCAATCACCAATGTCGTGCGGTTTTTCATCACATTATCCAATGCTTGCTGAATATAATGCTCTGATTCATTGTCTAGCGCACTGGTCGCTTCATCTAAAATAAGAATTGGCGCATCTTTTAGTAGTGCACGCGCGATAGACAAGCGCTGACGCTGCCCACCTGATAATTGCAGACCTTCGGCACCGATTTCACTTTGGTAGCCATTTGGCATTTTCATTATAAAATCATGAGCGAATGCATCTTTTGCGGCGCGCTCTACGTCGGACTGACTTTTATTGGCTAAGCTACCATAAGCAATGTTGTTAAATACCGTCGTATTAAACAGAACCACTTGCTGATTGACCATCGCAATTTGAGCACGTAGGCTCTCTAGTTTGATATCTTCGATTGGTATACCATCTAAAGTAATTTGCCCTGCAGAAGTTGATAAGGTGCGTGTCAATAGATTTACTAAAGATGATTTACCAGCACCACTTCGCCCTACCAGTGCAACGGTTTCTCCTGCACGTATATCTAACGTAAAGTCGCGCAGTGCCACTGTTGAATCTGGATAGATCAGACTGACATTATCAAGCCTCATCTCCCCTGTTAAGGCTGAATTAATCACACCTGTATCTTCTTCTTCTGGTTCATCTAATAGGGCAAAAATTGACTCACCAGCCGCGATACCTTTTTGCAGTTTCTGATTAATGTCCGTCAGTGAACGCACTGGTTTACTGAGTAATCCAGCAGCTGCAATATATGAGATAAACTCACCAGCCGAGATATTATTGATGACTGAGGGACGCAGTGCGAGCCATACCACAACCGACATGGCTATTGCCATCAGTAACTGTACTGCTGGCGTATTGATACTATTGGTAACGACTACCTTCATACCTTGGAGCAAGTTCTTTTTTGACGTTTTGTCAAAACGTTCGGCTTCGTATGCTTGTCCGCCATAGTTTTTGACCACCTGATAGCCGCCAATAACTTCATTGGTAATATGACTGACATCACCCATCGTCTCTTGAATACCCTTAGACAATTTTAGGTAACGCTTAGACGCTATACGAATGAGCCATAATATCGGTGGCAGTACGAGAAATAAAATTAAAGTTAAGCGCCAATTGCTGTAGAGCAAAAATCCAATCAATGCCAATACCGTCAACCCATCACGCAGTAAGGTCTTCATTGACTCTGTACTGGCTGCTGTGACCTGTTCAACGTCAAATATCAACTTTGATGAGATAGTACCTGCTGGGTTGGCAAGATAAAATGAGCTTGGTAAACGCAGCAATTTATTGAAGACTTCTACTCGCAACTCATATACCAGGTTACGTGAAACTAAAGCAGAATAGTAATTACCCAAAAAGCTACCCAAACCACGCACAAAGAACAATGTGATGATAAGTAATGGAAACAGGTTCTGCTTACTTTGATCACCTTGATTGATAGCGTCAGTGATGTACTGTAGAAGTTTGGCCACCCATATCTCTGTCCCAGCATTGATAGCGAAACCTAAAACCACTAATGCTAACGCCCACCAATATGGCTTGAGATAGCGTAACAGGCGCAATAATGTCGTACGCTTAGGTATATCTGATGGCTCTGCTGACAATTTTTTAGCAGATTTTTTTGAGTCGGATTGATATATTTGGCTCATAAAAGCCTCAGTTTGGGTATCGTGATATGAATAAACTGTACTCAAAGCACAGTTTTATAGGAGTATTTATGACACTAATATAGCCATATATTATTGCGGTAATGGTTGGCCAAGTGGCACAACTGTACTGATATTGAGGTTCAAAAACCCTAGTTTTCCTGCGACATCCATCACCCGTACCACAGATTGATGAGTAGCGTTAGCATCAGCAGCAATCACAAACAGCATATCACGATTACTACCCGCCTCTTGCTGTAGCATGCTGATCAATTCAGCCTCATTACTACTGGCAAGAGTGATACCATTCACCAAATAACTGCCGTCTTCTTGTACCGCGACTTCAATGCTATTTTTTTGTTCTGTCAGCGCGACACCTTCAGCTTCAGGAAGAATAATATTTAAACGACTAAAGTGGTTAAACGAGGTCGCAAGCAGCAAAAATACAATCAAAAATAATAAGCAGTCAATCATGGGTGTGAGATTAATTTCAAGTGGTTCAACGGTTGGTTTTCTAAAGCGCATATCACTCTCTTTAATGTTCTTAATATTTTTACTATGCTGAGGGCGTGTTCAAAATACAGATAGGATGAATTGATAATTCATCTGACCCTCAGTACTAAAAACAAGACTAATAGTATTAAAAATAGTACTAAGAAGTCACTGTGACTCCGTCGTTTGAGTTTAGTGAACCCGCTAACGAAGCCTTACCTACCATGCCATGTAATGAAGCATCAGAATTGGACGTCTCAAAGCTAGGAGTATGCACATTTCCTAGCAATTGATAGTCATACAACTCTTGAATCATCAATCCCGCTTGGGTTTCAAACTGGGCATTGATATCAATGATCCGGCGCTGAAAATAACGATAGCCAACCAATGCAGGAATCGCAACAATCATACCAGCAGCAGTCGTAATCAATGCCTGTGATACACCAGCAGCAAGCATCGTTGGGTCTTGCATCGCGCCATCAGTAATCGCTAAAAACGAAGAGATGATACCCAATACCGTACCCAACAAACCAAGCAACGGTGCAATTGCACCTATAGTACCAAGCATATTGATGTTTTTTTCTAACTGATGAACTTGTACGCTCGCACGGTTTTGCATATGCATCGTCATCGACTCTAAGCCATACTGACGATAAAGCAAACCCGTTGCCAAAATATCACCCAAAGGTGTTTTTTCTTTCACATTCATCAATTGTGTGCGGCCAATGCCACCGTTTTCACGTAGGCGAGTTATTAGCTGTTCACGCAACCTGCTAGGTATAATCTTATTAAACTGTAAAGTGTGGCTACGTTCGATAATGATAACCAATGCGAGTATTGAGCACACCACGATAGGCGTCATCAACCAACCACCCGCTTTTACCAACTCCCACATACTCGCTCTCTTTTATATTTTTATAATAATAGTGTGACCCAAATATCTTAAACTTGTACAATCATTACAAACTGGATGAGTACTTTAAGCCTGTGCTTCTATGTGCTTAATCAAGGCGGCCAACTGATCCTGGTTTTGGAAAAATATTTCAACACTACCCTGTCCGTCTTTTTTATGCTTAAGCTTTACTTCAGCCCCAAGCATATCTGTGAGCCTTTGTGTCAAACGTTCCGCATCATGAGACTGTGCTTGTTCAGTACGATTGGCTTTGGGAGCTGGCTGCAAAATTGACTTCACGAGCTTTTCCGCTTCGCGCACGGTCATGCCACCATCGATGATTTTTTGGGCAATAATCGGCTGCTGCTCAGAGGATAATGCCAAAAGCGTACGGGCATGACCCATATCTAGCGCACTAGTGGCTAAATGATCTTTTACGGTATCGTGTAACTGATTCAAGCGCAGTAGATTCGATACCGTCGTACGTGCCTTACCCACAACTTCTGCAATCATCGCGTGACTCATACCAAACTCAGTATGAAAGCGTTGTAATGCTGCTGCCTGCTCAATCACGGACAAGTCTTCGCGTTGGATGTTCTCAATCAGTGCCAGTGCAATAGCCAACTCATCTGACAATGCGCGCTCAATCGCTGGTATTACTGCTTTACCTGCCATTTTTGCAGCACGCCAGCGGCGCTCACCAGCGATAATTTCATGAGTAACAAATGCTTCACTCTTGTCTTCATTTGCCAATAATGGACGGATAACAATAGGTTGCATGACCCCATGCTGTTCAATCGAAGAGGCCAATTCGGCAAGCGCAGTTTCACTCATATCACGGCGTGGTTGATACTTACCTGCTTGCAATCGTGTCACATCGATTTGTACCAAACTGATTTGATCTTCAGAGGCACTGGTGTCTGTTCCACTAACACGATTTTTATTAGCACCAGTTTTGTGAATGCTGCTCTTATTCATCGTACGCGGCGCACGTACTTTACGATTACTAGAATCAGCAGCTTCCACAGCCGTTGGCTTCGCAGTCGGCTTTTCGTTGTCTTGTGCACGACCTGTTTGAGCGGGCGTGCTATCGTTTGGCGTATCAGTATCTGGCGTTACAGCTGGCAAAGTATTATCACGCGCTGCCATATCATCTTGTAAGGCAGACGCAGTGATTTGCTTTTCTTTTTTGATTGACCCCAATAAGGCATCTAAGCCTCGATTGGCAGCCAATCCTCTTTTCTTCGCCATGATTACCTATCCTATAACGCTAAAATAAAAGCCAAATGATTGTGAATACGGCTTACTCATTACTCATAAATACGATATTTAGTGCTTTGTTATTTAATCTGGTTGATACTTTTATCACCAAATTTTATCTATAACCAAAACTAGCTGCTTTGCTTCATCACTTCAGCGGCTAGTTTTTGATAGGCACGTGCCCCTTTTGACCATCTTTCGTATGCAATAACTGGCAAACCATGCGCAGGTGCCTCTGCTAAGCGAATATTTCTTGGAATATGAGTCTTATACATGATATCGCCAAAATGTGCTTCTAATTCAGCAGACACATCGCGAGCCAAGGTATTGCGTGCATCAAATAACGTTCTCACCACACCGCGAATATAGAGCTTCGGATTCAGCTCAGTGAGTCGCTCAATCGTCTGCGACAAATCTGCTAAGCCTTCTAGTGCATAGTACTCACATTGCATTGGGATAATGACGCTGTCTGTGGCAACCAGTGCATTGATCGTCAATAAATTCAAACTGGGCGCACAGTCTATCACGACATAATCGTAAGCAGGTTTTTTAGCCGCTATCTGATCGTTAACCAAAGCCACCATCGCTGTTTTAAACAATTCATGGCTATTGGTCTTGTTCATCAAGGTGATGTCCATCCCAGCCAAATCACGATTGGCACCGATAACATCAAACCCTGCCGGACTGGTAACAATAGCATCCGTCAGTGATACACCATCGAGTAGAACATCAGCAATGGTCAGCGCGAGCTCATTTTTGTCCACGCCCGTACCGCTGGTCGCATTGCCTTGTGGGTCTAAGTCAATCAGTAGTACATGCTTACGCTTTGCAGCCAAGCTAGCGGTCAAATTTACCGCCGTCGTGGTTTTACCCACGCCGCCTTTTTGATTCGCAATCGCTATGATTTCCATACACTCACTCAGTTTAATTAGAATTTATTACTGTTATTTTTTAGCTATATATTTAAAATGTGAGACATATTTAGTCATTCGTTATACAAATAACTCGCTCTGTCTCGACACCATTTAGATATTATGTCATTTAATTAAAGACGTAAACTATGTTTCACAATTAGACAGTCACCATTTCATGATGGCGATTTCATGACTGAAAGGTGCTCATAGCTTAGACATTTTTACGAGACAATTCAATTAAATGACGACTATCATGCAAACGTGGTACTTTTAGCTTGATTGTTTTTATGTGCCAATCACTATCCAATGCTTGCAGCTCTTCTTCACTCGGTGCCTTACCTTTCATAGCACATAAGTGACCATTATCTGCTAGCCTTGGCTGTGCCACATCGACGAAATCTATCAAGCTGGCGAACGCTCTAGAGGTAACCACCTCATAGCTTGCTTCATGCGCTTCGATACGAGAGGCAATCGGCTGCATATTACTCAAACCAAGTTCACTACTGATTTGCTTAATAAAACGGATTTTTTTCTGGTTACTATCAAGTGCCGTACATTGGCGCTCAGGCTGACAAATAGCAATAATCACGGCAGGCAATCCTGCACCCGTACCAATATCGAGCAATGACCCCGATGGCAAATGCGTTATAATAGCCAAACAATCAATCACATGCTTGATTAAAGCTTCTTCAGGATCAGTAATAGCGGTCAGATTATACGCTTTATTCCATAACAAAAGCTGGTCTAGGTACAATAATAGTGTGCGCTGCTGCGTCTCACTTAAGGATAGACCGAGCTCATGAATGGCTTTCGTCAGAGTATTGGCCAGCACTGGCAATTGTGATCCAAGCTTTACAAATCCAGTAGGATCAATATGGATAGTACCTGTACTAGCAGATGATGACGTGATTTTATCGGAAGCTGACATACAACGAGTTATCCAGTTTTGACATGTGAACCGTCTATTTTATCATGCACTCTGTCTATTGAATAGTTGCAGATTGCGCCAATGTGAGACATCTTATACTATCTAGGCCTGTATTGAGGCGTTATTCTGCTTTGATAGCCATAAACTCACTGTTAATTTGTCTCTCATTTATTCATCATACACATTGGTATATCTGATAATGATACAAAATTGCGTTTAATGATTTAGCTAAAACGTTGCTGTATCTTGTAAAATACCTTGTAAAATCTCTTGGTTAACTATTCAATATAAAGTATAAAAAGTTCAGCATGAATGTGAATACCTGATAGCATAAAACCAATTATAGAGATCAACACTCCACCTTTTTAAGAAGATATGTCCTACGCCTATGACCGAACAGCCACACGCCCCTATCTCTACGGTATCAAGAGACGCTAATAAAAAAGACACCAATAATATGGCAACACCCATCGCTGAATTGACAGACACATTGACGAATGACAAAAAAGTAAAAGCACCGCACCCACTCTTTATTGAGGTAAAGCAGCGCTGCCTTATTAGCGCTGAGCAATTAAAGCGTTATAGCGAGCTAAGTGAGCTGCCGACAGACACACGTACGGCACCAGATTTAGATGTTGGGTTTGGTCAGGAGCGCGCGCTCAAAGCCTTACACACAGCTTTAGACATCAAAGCCAGTGGCTACCATGTGTTTGCAGCAGGTGAAAACGGCTTAGGTAAACGTACCGTAATCAGCCGCTTGCTGACACGCATCGCAGCCGATGCGCCGACGCCTGATGATTGGGTCTATGTGCATAACTTTACCGATCCACGTACCCCATTGGCATTGCGCCTGCCTGCAGGTCAAGCTTCGCTATTGCAGCAGCAAGTCAATAACTTGTGGCAACAAGCCAAAAAGCGACTGAGTCAACGCTTTCGTAGTGACCAATACCAAAGCAAAATCGAAGCCATCAAAAACGACACGCATCAAAAAGAGAGTCAGGCTTATGAAGTGCTCAATGCTGAAGGTAAACAGTATGACTTAGCCCTGACATTCCGCTCTTTCGATAACAAAGCCATGTTTGTGCATCCTAGCAAGCTACCCACAGAAAATAGCGATGCTGACGTCAAGCATGAAAAGTATTCTAACAATGATGAAGCTCCTTCGACGACAGAGGACAGTAGCACCGCTGATATTTCTAATATTAATACCAGTATTGACAACAATGACGATGACAGCACCAACGAATATGGCAACAGTGAATACGAAGCTGAGCTAAATAACTTTGTCCAAAAGAATCACATGCAAAAACGCTTGAGTCAGCTGACCATCGCCTTAGAGCAGTTAGAAGACGAAGCCAATGACGCGATAGAAGCATTGCATCGCAATATTGCACGCCGTGCGCTACAACCTTTATTTACGCCTGTTTATGAGCAATTTGCCAATCACCCGCTGGTTGTTGACTATCTCAAAGCGATATTTGCCGACATGGTCACTCATGTAGAGCGTATCGTTAATGGCGATGATGAAGAGTTTGTGACTGCTGTCCTGACCACAACACCCAGTCGCTATGCAGTCAACGTTATTGTTAGTCACACGCCAGACAGTGGTGCACCAGTGATCTTTGAAGATTTACCGACGCATTTAAACTTATTAGGGCATGTCGAGCAAATCACCCAACTGGGAACCGTCACCACTGACGTCAGTATGATTCGAGCGGGGGCTTTACACCGTGCCAATGGCGGCTACCTGTTATTAGAAGCCAGTCACTTACTAGAGCACCCCTATGCTTGGCAAGGTCTCAAGCGAGCATTACAATCCCGTAAAATTAAACTCTCAAGTCTTGAGCAGATGCTCACACTCACAGGAAGCTTATCGCTAGCGCCTGCCCCTATCGACCTTGATATTAAAGTGATTTTACTTGGCGAAGCAGATTTATATTATGAGCTGTTAGAGCTTGAGCCTGAATTTGATGCGGTATTCAAAGTTCGTGCCGACTTCCACGATGATGTGGTTCGCACCAGTGAACACGAACTGGCATTGGTCGCGAAAATGGCTGACATTATTGATTATGCCAACCTCTATCCGTTCGATCGTAGTGCGCAAGCCACCCTACTTGAGCATTTGAGCTTACAAGCAGAAGACCAAGATCGACTCAGCTTGCACAGTGATTTATTGATTAAGCTGTTGCATGAGTCGAATCGCCATGCACGTTTGAGCGGTAAAAACATCGTCGATGCCAATCACGTCACCCAAGCCATCGAAGATATGGACGAGCGCTCAGGGTATTTACGTGATCTCTATTGGGATGAGCTCAAAAATGGTCAGCAACTTATTCAGACGCAAGGCAGTGCCGTTGGGCAGGTCAATGCACTAACGGTGGTCAGCTATGCCGATAGTGAATTTGGCATGCCAGCACGTCTTACGGCCGTTATTCAGCCAAATATTGGTACTGGTGAGATTCTGGATATCGAGCGCGACGTAGATTTGGGTGGTAGCTTACATGCCAAAGGTATGTTAATTATGACCAGCTACTTGCGAGCCCTATTTAGTCAACATCATGCCTTAAACTTTAGCGCGTCACTCGCTTTTGAGCAAAGCTATGCCCATATCGATGGTGACAGCGCCACCGTTAGCGAAGGTTGTGCGCTGTTATCTGCCTTAGCAAATGTACCGATTGATCAGTCCTTTGCGATTACTGGCTCTATGAACCAGTTGGGTGAAGTGCAGGCAGTAGGCGGTATCAACTCTAAAATTGCAGGGTTCTTCGATGCCTGCCGAGAGCAAGAGTTAACGGGCCAGCAAGGTGTTGTCATTCCGATGGCCAACGTCAAACAACTCATGCTACGCGACGATATTATTGCTGCCGTCAATGCGGATGAATTTCACATCTATGGTGTCCATACCCTGAGCGAGGCATTGACACTGATGACTGGCCTACCTATCGATACCATGAACAAAAAAAGTCGCTATCGCAAAGAAACATTATTTGGAAAAGTCTTGAGCCGTCTGATGCTGTGGGATGAGAACCAAAATAGCGATGATGATATTGATGATAAAAAATCGAAAAAGAAAGACAAAAAGCAGAAAAAAACCAAACGTCAAAAGAAAACAGATAAGAGAAAGAAAGAAAAACGTAAAGATAATGACAGCACTATAATCATTGATAGCGAAGCAGATACCCATAACGAACCAAGTACTCAGAATAGTGATATTTAACGAGTTATTGACGCTATATAAGTTCATATACAGCAGAATCATTGAATAATCTCCGTTGCTAGACGCTACGGGGATTTTCTGCGATGATATAGGGTCACTGATCCGTTTCTAGCATATAAAATTGTCCTATAAAAACTGACTCGATACTTCATAAAGGCTACTTCCTAATGACTGTACATCCGACTGACGCCGATCACATTCAAACTCAGACAGACGCTAACGAGCAAACCAAATCGCTAGCGGCTGAGAGAAGTAATACCTCGGAAGTGAGCAACGATAATCGACATGGCGCAGCGACGACTGCTCGCCAATGGCAAGTACTATCGCAACTACAACGTAATCGTTGGGTAGGCACCACGCATATCTACGAGCAGTTGATGATGGCAGGTTTTGATATCAGTCTACGCACGGTACAACGTGATTTAAATGCGCTGGCAAAACGTTTCCCTATCGAAAAAAACAATGCCAATCCACAAGGCTGGCGCTGGTGCGATGATGCGCCGCTACAAAGCTTACCGCATATGAACTTATCACAAGCGGTGGCCTTTAACATGGTGGAGGCTAATCTCACCCAATTACTACCTCCTGTTATTTTAGATGAACTTTTCCCTTGGTTTGACTTAGCACGGCGCCAACTTAAAAACAGCAAAGTCACCCATTCATGGATCGATAGAGTGCGCATCGAACCTGCCACGCAGCCATTGATTGCCCCGCATATCGATTTGGATAGCAAAGACAATATTTACCACGCGCTATTTTATCAATTACAAATTAAAGCATGCTATACGCGCAGTGATAAGTCGCAATCTAGTGAATATATCCTAAACCCTATTGCTATCATTCAACGTGGTGTGATTATTTACCTACTGGCAACTCGTACTGATGATCCCGAAGTTGTTATCCGCACCTTTGCGCTACATCGCTTTGCCAGTGTTGAGATACTCGAAAGCGCAGCAAAAACGCCTGAAAATTTCCAACTCGATACTTACTTAGATGCAGGTGGCATGGGCTTTAGTCACCCATTATTCAGTGAACTGCCTGACCATGGTAAAAATACCGCTATCGAGCTACAATTCACCACACAAGCAGGCAAAAGCCTCACTGAAAGCAAGCTCAGCGACGATCAAACAGTCACGTTAGATGGTGACAAATTGACTATACAGGCAACAGTCAATCTAACCTCACAACTGGTTTGGTGGTTACGCGGTTTTGGCAGTGGTCTATTAGATGCAAAACCTCAGCTGCTATATCAAGCGGTATTAGACAAGTCTTTAGATGATGAATAGCGGCTGGATAGATAACGACTAATAGCTATGACGCTAAAAGCTAGACATATTCAAACTTCTAAACTAACTATACCTCTATTAAAATTTAAGAACGAATAAGGAACACTATGTCAATCACTGCCCCATCGCCATTACTGTCAGACAGTTTAAGAGGACTGGGCCTAGATGCAGGAACCTTGTTTTTTTCGCTAAACTATGAATTTACTAAGATTGAACCCAAAGGGTTGTTCAAACGCTTTAAAAAAAATCAAAGCGCGATTGATATTGATTTGGCCTGTGTGCTGTATGACAAAAACTGTACTATTAGTGACATCGTTTGGTTCAAGCAATTGCGTGACAAAGCTGAATCGGTTAAGCATCAAGGTGATAGCTTAAACGGTAAAGATCGCGGTGAGCAAGCGATGTATTTGGCCCCTCTTGATCAAGAGCAGATCAGACTATACTTAGATAAGATTCCAACACATATCACTCATATTGCTATGATTGCCAACTCTTACCATGGTCATCCATTTTCTAGAGTGAAAACAGGCGAGATTCACTTAAGTGATGATGAGGGTAACCATTGTTTTGAAGTCAATCTCAAAAAGTTACCACGTGATTGTACAACGCTTTGGGTCGCTCATTTACGTCGAGAAGTGGATGACTGGCATCTAACATTGCAAAACTTACCGCTGCCTGCCGAAGATTTGGCCAGTGCCGCGCAAGAGGTGGCTCACGAGCTGGCACGTGCACTCCCTCTACAAGGGATATAGCATTCGTACGATACTCACCAAGTAATAGTGTATAAAAAGGGTGCGACATTATAAAAACGCTGCACCCTTTTTTGAACACACTTCATAGTGAAAAAAGCAATTTTCTATAATCGCTCACCACAATGTGAGCAAAAATTCTTCTGCCCTATTTCTACCTCTTTTTCACGGCGCTCAAGCTCTTGCTCACGCAGTACTTGCAGCACAATATTTTGCGCCTGCTCTTTATCTAATCCTAACTCGCGGCGGATTTTATCGATCATCATCTGATTCTGTACCAAATCAAAATCACTATCGATCAGTTGCTCTCGAAAATGCTGCTCAAGCCCTTCACGACGCTGAGCAAGCTCATTGGCCAAACCTGTCGCTAGAATACCTGCCGGTAATGCCGCCAGCCCCACGCCCAATATCGTAATGACCGCACCCAATATCTTACCCGCATTGGTAATCGGCGTGACATCACCATAGCCCACTGTCGTAAGCGTGACGACGGCCCACCACATCGCTTTAGGAATAGACTCGAACTCCTCTGGCTGTGCATGATTCTCAACCAAATAAATCCCACTAGAGGCCGTTACAATCATAATAATCAAGATAAAGATAACCGCTTGGAACGAGCCTTTTTCCTTACTGATGACCACGAGCAGGATACGCATCGAAGCAAAATAGCGTGTCAGTTTGAGGATACGAAATAAACGTAGGATACGTAAAAAACGTAAATCGATGGAGACAAAGAAGTTCAAAAATGCAGGGATAATAGCAATCAAGTCAATCAACGCAGATGGGCTTTTTAGCCAGTTCCAACGCTGTCGCCAAGTAGTGCCATCTGGTTTTACTTCAGCCACGCTCCACAACCGCAGCATGTATTCGATAGAAAATACCACAATAGAGAAATTTTCAAACCATGTAAAATAATCTTGGTAAGGGTAATACCAACTATCGACTGACTCTGCAATCACGGCAGCCACATTCGTCATGATCAAAAATATCAAAAAATAATCGATATAACGACTGAAGAGCGTGTCATGCTCATCATTTTGTAGAATATTATAAACAAAAATACGCAGGCGCCGTATAGATTGGAATAGCATACCGTTCCTATGCGGTGAAACACCGGTCTTATATTAGTAGATACTTAACAGTATAGTACTCTAAGCACGCTGACAGTCGCAAAATAGAGTTTATGAGAGGTCACGGTAAAGTATTACAGAGATAGTAAACATAAACTACCGTAAATAACGTCAAGATAATTACCATAATGGCGAATCGTAAAAACTGCTCGTCAGCATATAATTGCTGACTAACATCCTGTGCAGGCAGTAGAAACAGACTGCATTCAGGACAACAAGAATCCATCCGATTCAATATCTTTATAGAATAGGCATTGTCACAGCGTAGAGGAGAGTTACTACAGTAGCCAAGCATAATGTATTACGCCTATTTTTATACCCTAATCATTCGATAAATAAAGTATTGAATATATTAGAAGTTCAAAAGCAATAGTCACAAAGGCACTCATTCCATCAAAATAGAATTTACGTCTCCTTCTTACAGTAGTTGTTTATTCCAAATGAATACTAAATATATTAATACAAATAACTTTATATTGTAACTTATGAGATAAAAACGTCTAATATGCATTTAAAACCTTACGGATAAAACGGTTTTGTACTATAATAGAGTCATAATGTTACAGCTTAATCAAAAAACATAACATTGTGTATCGGTAACTAATGCAATCCACTATTAGAAACTGACCCATAACTATTTATTACATTGAGGAACTAAACGATGAAACTACAATCCCTAGTTTTAGCCGCTGCTACTGCACTTACTATGACGACTGCTTTTGCAGTACCTGCTGGTACTTGGTCAGTTGCTGCCGGTGCACACTATGTTGACCCTAAGAGTGATAACGGTACTCTTGCAGATGGCGCACTCTCTGTTGATGTTGGCGGCGATGCACGTCCAACACTTACTGGCGAATATTTCGTTGCTAATAACGTTGGTATTGAACTGCTAGCAGCTATTCCATTCAACCATGACATCACATTGACTACTGCTGATGGCGATACGATTAAAGGTGAAACTCAACATTTACCACCTACTTTATCTGTCCAGTATCACTTTGATGGTTACAACATCCCTCTAAACATCAAGCCTTTCATTGGTGTTGGTGTGAACTACACGACGTTCTTTAAAGAAAAACTATACACTGGCAGCTCAGCTAACTTAGATATCGATGATAGTGTTGGCGTTGCTGGCCATGTCGGTGTTGATTTCCCATTCACTTCAACGGATGCTTTCCGTATTGATGCACGCTATATCGACATCAAATCAGACGTAAGCCTAAATGGCGATGATCTTGGTGAAGTAGATATCAGCCCTTGGGTATATGGTGTTGCTTACGTAAAAAGCTTCTAATTAGAAGTCTATTTTACTAAGTCGTACTTATAGTAATAAAAAAGCCGGCAT
>NZ_JBVFXW010000019.1:0-56050 GCF_055522395.1 Psychrobacter sp. TPE 89C | reverse complement strand
TGTGGTAGCTCATCCAGCTACTACAGGTATACCCAAAGATAATAACCCCATTCCCAATAAATTTTTCATATCCATTCAAGAAATTATAATATTATAATTAAAAACTAATTAATCGATTTTGATCCCAAAAAAAACTCTGCACGAGTGCAGAGTTTTTATTTGAATCAATTCAATAAATCAATAATTACACACGCTCGATGATAGTCGCAATACCTTGGCCAAGACCGATACACATCGTCGCTAGACCGATTTCAGTATCTGACTGTTCCATCGCGTTTAGCAACGTAACTGTGATACGGGCACCTGAACATCCTAGTGGATGACCTAGTGCAATCGCGCCACCGTTGATGTTGACGATGTCTTGCTTATCCGTCAAGTTCAATGCTTTAAGTACTGACAATCCTTGAGCAGCAAATGCTTCGTTTAGCTCGATGGTTTGCATATCATCGATGCTCATGCCAGCACGCTTAAGTGCTTTTTGAGTCGCAGGTACAGGACCATAACCCATGATAGCAGCATCACAACCAGCCACTGCCATGCTACGAATACGGGCACGTGGTTTTAGACCTAGCTCTTTGGCTTTTTGTGCGCTCATCACTAGCATTGCAGACGCACCGTCAGACAATGCAGATGACGTTGCAGCCGTTACTGTACCACCTTTAGGATCAAACGCTGGACGTAGCTTTTGCATTTGCTCCATGGTCGCATCTGGACGAATCACTTCATCAACAGTACATAGTTGCAAGCGACCAGAAGCATCATGACCTTCGATGCCGATGATTTCATTATCAAAACGACCTTCAGTAGTCGCAGCCCATGCACGGCGATGAGACTCAAGGCCAAACGCGTCTTGCTCTTCGCGAGTGATATTATTCATACGACCTAGCATTTCAGCAGTCAAGCCCATCATGTTTGAGGCTTTTGCATAGTGCTTTGATGCTTCAGGGTTTAGATCAACACCATGCATCATGCCGACGTGACCCATATGCTCAACACCACCGATGATGAAAATATCACCTTGATTGGTCATGATTTGAGCTGCAGCAGTGTGAAGCGCCTGCATAGAAGAACCACACAGACGGTTAACTGTTTGGCCACCAGCAGTTTTTGGAATACCAGCTAGCAGACCGATATTACGACCGATGTTTAGGCCTTGTTCTAGTGTCTGGTTGACACAACCCCAGATAATGTCTTCAACGTCACGTGGGTCAAAGTCATTACGCTCAACCAATGCACGTACCAATTCAGCAGACATGCTATCAGCGCGAACGTGGCGGAACATACCGTTTTTAGTTTTACCCATCGCTGAGCGTACGCCATCTACGATGACCACGTCTTTTGGACTTAAAATTGTCATACTATCTTCCTTTTCAATTTTTATTGTCAGTGTAGTCGGCTCAATTTACTACTATAAACTCGTCAATCTCGCTTAAAGTACAATAGGTACATTTGCGCTCGATTTCTTGGTACTAGTATTGAATTGAACCAACTATAATCGTACGTTCACTATTGGAGACGATTCATGTCTCAATTGCTTTCATGCAAAAATAGCAAACGTACGGCACTTCATCCTAGTAGTGACTGCCTATTACGCTGTTGCGTAAAAGGTCTCGCCCGCTGCTGCCATATCGCGAATCTTTTGCGGGGCTTCATAAGCTTTGCCTAGATATGCGTATTTTTCACACAGTGCCAAGTAGTTCTCTAGACCCATTTGGTCGACATAACGGCAAGGGCCACCGCGGAATGGCGGGAAACCTACGCCCATGATCATTGCCATATCAGCTTCAGCAGGCGTGCTCACGATGTTGTCTTCTAAGCAACGTACTGTTTCATTACAGAACGCAATCATGGTGCGGTCAATGATGGCTTGATCGTCAAATTCTTGCTTTTCGCTATCTGTCGTGGTTTTTAGCAGCTCATAAGTGGCTTCGTCAGCGACTTTCTTTGGCTTGCCGCGTTTGTCCATTTCATACTTATAGAAACCAACACCATTTTTCTGACCTAGGCGTTTGTTTTCATATAAAAGCTCAATAGCACCTTTATAATCAGGCTTCATGCGATCAGGGAAACCTTCTGCCATGACTTCTGCGCCATGAACACCCGTGTCTAGACCGACGACGTCGATTAGATATGCAGGACCCATTGGCCAGCCGAATTTTTCCATGACTTTATCAACATGAGCAAAGTCAGCACCTTGCTTAAGCAGTAAGTCAAACGCGCCAAAGTATGGGAACAATACACGGTTTACGAGGAAACCTGGGCAGTCGTTTACTACAACTGGCACTTTACCCATTTTAGACGCTAGTGCAACGGTGGTCGCAACCGCTTCTTCAGATGATTTCTCACCGCGGATAACTTCGACCAATGGCATACGATGTACTGGGTTAAAGAAATGCATACCGACGAAGTTTTCTGGACGCTCAAGCGCTTCTGCTAAGAACGTAATAGAGATGGTTGAGGTGTTTGACGCTAGAATACAGTCGTCTTTTACTAGACCTTCTACTTCTTTTAGAACCGCACGCTTCACGTTTGGATTTTCGACTACCGCTTCGATAACGATATCAGTTTCAGCAAAGTCGCCATAGTTAAGCGTTGGACGGATACGGCTTAAGGTTTCGCCCATTTTTACTGGGGTCATTTTGCCGCGATCGACCATTTTACCAAGTAACTTGCTGGCTTCACCCATACCAAGGTCTAATTGCTCAGACTTGATGTCTTTCATGATGATTGGCAAGCCTTTGCTGGCTGCTTGATAGGCAATACCGCCACCCATGATACCAGCGCCTAGTACAGCGGCTTCATTGATTTCATGTGCTTTTTTGCTGTGTTGCTTCGCTAACTTCTTAACCAACTGATCGTTTAAGAATAGACCAACCAAGCTCTCTGCTTGTGGGGTTTTAGCCGCTTTTGCAAAACCAGCGGCTTCTACTTCGATTGCTTTGTCACGTGGTAAATTAACGTGCTTCTCAATCGCTGCGATTGCTAGCGCTGGTGCTGGGTACTGCTTAGGATTGGCTTTGGCAAAGATCATACCTTTGGCACTGTTGAATGCCATGGCTTGCTCAAGCTGATTTAGCTTAACAGGAACCAGTTTTTCTTCACGTTTTGCTTTCCAATCAAGCTCACCTGAGATACATTTTTTGACCAAGTCAATTGCCGCATCTTGCAAGTCATCAGCAGGAACCGTTGCATCAACCAAGCCTAGCTTTAGTGCTGCTAGTGCTTTTTTAGGAGCGCCAGTCGCGATAAGCTCAAGTGCATTGTCGATACCAATGATACGCGTACAACGAACCGTACCACCAAAACCTGGGAAGATGCCCAATTGGGTTTCTGGTAGACCGATAATCGCTTTATCGCTCATGACACGATATTCACAAACCAAGGTCATCTCACAACCGCCGCCCATTGCAGCACCATTAATGGCAGCTACTTTTGGAAACGGCAGGTCTTCAAAACGATTGAAAGCGTCATTGACATGAACGACCCAATCTTTGATCTCGCTTTCTGACTTCTTGAAAGAACCCACGAATTCTGTGATGTCAGCACCAGCGATAAACACGCCTTTGGCTGAAGTAACGATAAGACCTTTTACGTCGTCCGCTTTTTCTAGCGCACTAACTGCTTCACCAAACTGCTTATTGGTCTCAGCATCAAATTTGTTCACGCTCTCATTTTCGGCGTTGTACTGCATATTGGCGATGCCATCCTCTAGCATTGTCACCGTGATGCGATTTCCTTGGTATACCATGTGGAACTCCTTTCTATTGTAATAAAAACGATGTAATAAAATTTATGACTTATAAAATTTATAACTTATAAAGCTACTTTTTAGACTGTAAAAAATAGCCGGTTATTGTTAGTAAAGTAAGTAATAGCACTGATTGGTCTATATTTTCATCATGACAGACAAAAATAACGTCATCATGACAAACAACATGGCAGATTAACCAGTGAAGATGTCTTTATTATCTAGCGCTTATCATTATGTATTTATGGCTATATTGTTTCTTTAACACAAATAAATACGGCGCTTCATTTATATAATTTCTTTCAAGGTGCTACTGCTGCAAGTATTGATGTTATAAATACTGACTGTGATTTGGTTTTATATGGGTTGTCCGCTTAGATGCAGGTACAAAACCCATGTTTTCATCATCAGACTATCTCTACGCCAATTAGTGTAGGGGATTATGCCCCTCACTGTCACAAGCTAATGCCATACTCACAAGTCACTCTTAAATCACCTGTAAGCATTTACCTTATGCGCAAAGTGCTTTAGTGAATGATTGTATACTCAAATCAAGCGTGGCACTGTCAGGCTTTGAGTAAATATTGTCTTGCAGCGCATAAATAATAGCAGCAACCATCAAACATACGCCTTTATCACAACACATTCAATCCATCAGTAAAATCAATGACACGTAACGAGAGATTGTTAGAATATTATGGTCGCGAAAAACAGTCGCGAAAAACAATCGATTGATACTTTGTCACACACAAGCCATACGCTCTATCATGCTACACTAATGTCGTTTTTACCTTATCCCTAATAATTTTTACTGCATTCCTATAAACTGTATCCCTATAAATGGTTGGATTATGACTGTTTCTTCTACGCTAAACCCTACTCCTTTTGGCTTTATATCGTTCGATAATAATGAACAATTTCACAGCATGGTGCGCGAGCAATTGGCGCAAGATATCGAAGTCCTATTTGCTTATACCAAGCTCCCCAGCCCACTAGTCGATGCTTGCCGTTATGTCATGACTGGACAAGGTAAACTGGTACGTCCACTGTTGGTCGCCAGTGCTTTCGCTAACGTGAATGATCATAATAATAAGAATGTTAATAATAAGTTGGATAAAGATACTGCAGTCAGCGATGACTTAGCGTCACTATTAGAAAACGACTCAGACTATGATATGGCACGCCGTGCCGCATTGGCGGTAGAGCTGCTGCATACTTATTCGTTGGTGCATGACGACTTGCCCTGTATGGACGATGACGAGCTGCGCCGTGGTCAGCCAACGGCTCATATCGTCTTTGACGAAGCGACGGCACTGCTAGCAGGGGATGTGTTACAAACGCTCGCCTTTGAAGTATTGACCGCGGAGCTGCCTACTTTTGCGCCATTTGATACGGCTATCGCAAGCCAGCTCATAGCTATATTTGCGCCACGTGCCAGACGCATGGTCTCTGGTCAAATGCTGGATCTCAATGCCGAAGCCAGTGATAGCATCTCACAAACCGATTTGGAAGCCATTCACCGTGATAAAACGGGCGCATTGATTGAAGCAGCCATGCTCATGGGCGGCGTCTGTGCTGGCGCGACCGCTCCTCAGCGTATGGCACTGCAAGAGTGTGCTCAGCATATTGGCCTAGCCTTTCAAGTTCAGGACGATATTTTAGATGTCACCACTAGTACGGATACGCTTGGCAAGCCTGCTGGCAGTGACGAAAAACTAGACAAGTCTACCTATGTGAAATTCATGGGCGTTGATAAGGCGACTGACTATGCGCAATCGCTATTCAATGACGGACGCGCAGCCATTATGCATGAACTAAGTAGTGGTGATTTGAGTAGTGAAAACGAAAAAACAAATACAGACAACGATGCGCTATTGGCATTGATTGAATGGCTATGGTCGCGTAAGAAATAGTCTAGCGAATAACCACTGAGTAAAAACAGCTCAGCAAGTTTTATTACCCAAAACGGCAGTGAGTGGTCAACATGGACAGTAACCCTACCCCGCGTATTTACCTTGGCACTGGCGGCTATAGCGATACCGACCTACTCGGTACGCTGTACCCTACTGGCACAAAAAAGACCGACTTTTTACGTGAGTACGCCAGGCAATATGGCGCAGTTGAGATTAATAGCAGCTTTTACGCTCCCATTGGACAAAAAGCTTTTGCAGGCATGGTTGATAAAGCCTACGTGCAAGCAGACAGTCAGTTAAAGTTCGCCGTCAAACTGCATCAAGACTTTACTCATGCACGCAAAGGCACTGCCGAGCATGCACAAGCATTTCTAAACGCTTTATCTCCACTTATCGAAGCAAATGCTTTAGCGCCTTTACTGTTACAGTTCCCACACGGCTTTGATCGTACTCGTGAGCATCGCCTCTATCTCGCCAATCTTGTCAGTTGGTTTCAAGACTACCCCTTAACTATTGAGTTCCGTCATAACGCTTGGCACACGCCGCAAGTGGTCGATAGTTTTGTACAGCAAGGTCTCATTTGGTGTAGCGTTGATTACCCAAAGGTGAATGGCCTACCACCATCACGATTGATATTTACCGAACGCACTGGCTATCTGCGCATGCATGGTAATAATCTAAACTGGTGGGATGCGATGAGCGCAGCTGATCGCCATGATTATCGCTATAGCGAGGCGGAAATGCAGGACTGGGCGCAAGCGATTGCCAATCAGCGTCAGCATTTTGATACGTTATACATCTTCTTCCAAAACACCACCAAAGCGCATGCTTATTATAATATTGCGATGTTACGTGAGGCTTTATCCGCTCACCATTTTGAAATTTTTTAAACCAAAAACTGTCTAATTTGATAGTCAGTCATTACTCACACTCAAATAAGCAATCAAATAAAAAACCATACAAGTAGATAACCATGGATTCACTCAGTCAGATTGTGTTAGGCGCTAGTGTACAAGGTGCGATACTGGGTAAATACCAAGGACGCAAAGCCTATCTATATGGGGCAATGCTGGGCACTTTGCCCGACTTAGATGTACTAATACATTATCCTGATCCCATCAGCAATATGACGTATCACCGTGGTTTTAGTCATTCCTTAATTGTCCTAACGGCAGTCGGTATCGTGGGCGCGTGGGCAATCAGCCGCTATCATGCATGGCGCAACTTACCACTACCTTACTCTACTATGCGCTTGGCAACGGCTATGACGCTAGCGCTCACGACCCATCCAATTTTAGACAGCTTCACGGTCTATGGCACGCAATTGTTGTGGCCGCTACAAGAGTCTTTATCACTCACGCCTGTTAGTATTGCCTCGATGTTTATCATCGATCCGCTATATACGTTGCCACTGCTCATCGCCTTGATTATAGGACTGACAAAAGGAAGCCACCTTGGTATTTTTAAAATAGGCGTATTAGCCCACTGTCAACAGCTTGCCATTTGGATGCTGGTGATCAGTAGTGGTTATTTGATGCTGTCATTAGGGCTAAAATATTACGCGCAAGACAAAGCCGAGCAGACGTTGGCGGCTGCTAAAATAGACAATATAGTCCGTATCAAAACCATGCCTGTCCTACCTACTATCCTGATGTGGCGTACAGTCGCTGAGGACGATCAAAATAGACTGATTGAAATACGCGGTAGCGTTTTAGACAGTCGCTTGCCTGAGTATCGCTATCTGACGCAGTATGACAATTCGCAGACGCTACGCGCAAACTTACCAATAGCGAGCCAGCCCTATGCACAAAGGCTGGATTGGTTCTCTGGTGATTGGACAGGCTACCGAACTCAAACAATGCTTGATGACGCTGTTGAACCTCACAAACAAGACGTCCAGTTGGTCGTTGATGATCTGCGTATGATGGCAGGCGACACTGCGTTCTTTAGTTTTGTATTAGCCAATAAAACAGGACAGGCGTCACCGTGGCAATCGATTACGCCTATAGATGCACCCATTGTCAAAACTGATGATAAACCTGAAGTGTCACGTATTGAGTTGGTGAAGCAAGGATTTGTGAGAGTGTTTGATGAGTCGGTTGTGGATATAGATAGCGGTTGGGTTTTGGTTGATAAATAGATAGAATTTCAACATGTGAGATTACTAAACTTTTAATATGTCTAGATAAAGCATGTTACCTAATGAAAATTCAAAAATAGAGAGGTTAAATTTGTGAGCATAAAAATTGATGAAATCGAGAATCTACAATTAGATACGAAAGATCATGGAATTATGATTTTGCCATATAACTACGAATCTGATAATAATCATAAATATAATTCAACATCTATTTCTTTTTATAAATTTGCTAAAGACAAAATCGACATAAAATACTTCTCTGAACCCAAACTCCTTGTTGAACAACGTTCTGGTGATTGGTTCGCACCTATACTACTTATATCTTCAATAGACGTCTTTCAAAGCCCTGAATTAGTAGCTGTTGTTTGTGGTGTGGTTGCAAATTATGTTACTGATTTTTTCAAGGGTAAAGATAAGAAAGATATTAGAATAAAAGTAATATATAAAGAGACAGAAACTTCAAAGTTTACATCAATTTATTATGAAGGTGATTTGGATGGATTAAGTGAATTAGAAACTACAATAAATAAAATTATTCATGAAGGCTCACCTGATGAATGATAGTAAAATTTCACTCGAAGAAATTAAGAGTAAACTATATGAATTTATTGACTCCTGCGACAAATATAGTTTTTATACTAGATCAACAGAAGTTCAGTACGAAAAAATTTTGGAATGTGAAAACCATATTAAGATAATTAAACAGTATAAACTTCAAGCAATTAATAGGAATGATGAAAGTGCAGCTAATCAGCTTTTTCATGTTCAATGCATAGTTAACGCGTTGAGATCCTTTTTGATTATGTATACTGAAATAAAGAAAGAAAAGTTTAAAGAAGCTTGGATAGCTTTAATGGATGCTCAAGATTATAATAATATTGCTTTAAATATTAATCGAAGGGAAGGCGATGAGAACCTTAAATCTAGACTAAAAGCAGCTGAAACATCATTATTTCCCGGCTGGAATATTTTCAATAGTCCTGGTTTTGTAGAAACAATAGGAAACTGCTCTATATGCTCTAGTTCGTTTATCGATTGTGAACATTTAGAAAACGAAATTTATATGGGAAGTTTGTGCCAACGTGTAGATAGAAATATCATAGAGATTGATCATTTTGCTTTTGTCAAAAACCCACGGGATAGAAGATGTATTGTCACTAAAATATCAGACACAGATGGAAATGAAATCGATTACTTTACTTGGGAAAAGACAGGTAAAATAGTTGAGAATGACGATGGACTTCATATAGAGTGCATACTTTTTAGTATCCCTGTATTAGATATATTCTAAACAAAAAAGGACACCTCACTGTGTCCTTTTTCTCATCCAAACCCCTAGTAGCTAAAGAGTGCCTTTCAATACCAACATTGTCATCTTTATGCTTTACATCTGCGTAGACACAATAGATAAGCTTATCCTAAAATAAATATACGTAACCGCTCTACTCATTGTCTTTGCACACTGGTAACGTCTATATCGTTAATTAAAAATCATCAGTCAAAGCCTCATATAGGCGTGCTGATATCTATTTATAACATTGGAGAAAGTATCGATGACTACACTAAAAAATAAAGTCGCGATTGTAACCGGTTCATCAAAAGGAATCGGCGCTCAAATAGCCATATTACTCGCAGCAACAGGCGCTAAAACCGTTATCAATTACGCAAATGATGACGCAGCAGCCAATGATATCGTAAATCAAATTAAATCGGCAGGCGGTGAAGCCATCGCCGTGCAAGCCGATGTTAGTAATGCCAAGCAAGTCGAAGCAATGTTTGATGCCACTATTGATGCATTTGGTAAGCCAGATATCTTGGTGAACAGCGCAGGCATTATTATCTGCAAGCCTATTGCAGAGACGACCGATGAGGATTTTGACCGTATCTTCTCTATCAATGTAAAAGGCACGTTTAATACATTGCGTGAGGCAGCGACTAAACTTAATGATGGTGGCCGTATCATCAATCTCTCAAGCACGACCACTCGAATGATGCTGCCCACTTATGGCACCTATTGCGCGACCAAAGGTGCGGTAGATCAGCTGACCCGAATCTTCTCTAAAGAAGTTGGCACGCGAGGAATTACAGTCAATGCAGTGTCACCCGGCCCTACCGATACCGAGCTGTTCCACGAAGGTAAAGCAGATGACACGGTAGAAAGCCTCGCTAGCATGTCACCGTTTAACCGTATTGGCGAACCAGTCGATATCGCCCGTGTGGTGGCATTTTTGGTGAGTGAAGAAGCCGCTTGGGTCACTGGGCAAAATATCGGTGCTAACGGCGGTATCGCGTAATATCCTTGTTCTATTAAGAATTACCAAGCCAAAAAAAGGACACCTCGCGGTGTCCTTTTTTATCAATCAAATACTTAGTGGTTAAAGATTACTCTTCAACGCCAGCATCTTGACCTTTATATTTTGCGTTTGCGTAGTCCCAGTTCACTAGCTTGTCTAGGAACGTGTCTACATAGTCAGGACGACGGTTGCGGTAATCAACATAGTACGCATGTTCCCATACATCACAAGTCAATACAGCGACTTGGCCGTTCGCTAGTGGCGTACCAGCGTTAGCTGTTTTAGCGATAGACAATTTGCCACCGACTTTGTCAGCGACTAGCCATGCCCAACCTGAACCGAATTGAGTCAATGCTGCGTTTTTGAACTCTTCACGGAACTTGTCATAGCTACCGAAATCTTCTTCGATTTTTGCTTTTAGATCACCAGTAGGTTCGCCGCCGCCGTTCGTTGGCGTCATGCAGTTCCAGTAGAACGTGTGGTTCCATACTTGGGCTGCTTGATTGAACATACCTTGCTTGCTGTCATCGTTAGCAGTGGCTAGGATGATTTCTGGCAATGTTTTGTCTTCTAGACCAGAACCTGGTAGCAAATCGTTAAGCTTGGTCACGTATGCATTATGATGCTTGTCGTGATGATACTCTAGCGTCTCGGCACTGATATGTGGCTCTAGTGCGTCTTTTGCATATGGTAGTTCTGGCAATGTAATGTTTGACATAGTTATTTTATCCTTGCTGTTTAGCCGTTAGTTTATAAAACTGATTATAGAAACTGAATTTTACGCTATTTTTACACCGTAAAAAACACTATAAAATAGCGGACTAAATTGGCTGAGTTTATTGTTTGAAACGAATATTATTGCTTGATACAGGGTACTGCTCAATACAATATCACGTATTATTATGAATCCAAAATGAACCTAGCGGTTACTGCTTGCTATTATTCTTTGCTTAAAAGCCAAGTGTTTGACTTCATAAGCATTTATTAATTAAATATTCAAAAGTTACAGGATATAACTCGCTGTAGCTTGGCGAGTATTATAGCAACAATGACCAAAAGTATCAGTTACCAAATGTTATAGACCGTACAATCAGTATAGCCATTGGCTATGTATTAGCGGATAGCCCAAGCTACCTCACAGACATCAATGACTACTGCAAATATGAAGGTTAGCTAGATTTATAGCCATAGTAAAAGACACTAAAAATAAAAGCTAGATTAAACAGACTACACATAACCACTTAACGGAAAGACACTATGACCAACACGAGCACCATCGACACTCCCCTACACGCAACACAGTTAGCACCAAGTACCCAATGGGTGCTCGCCAGTAATAATAAAGGCAAGCTGGCTGAGTTCAAACGGTTATTCGCTGAGGCCAATCTGGAGGTAACCATCATCCCGCAAGGTCAGCTCGATATCGAAGATGCCATCGAAGACGGCTTGAGCTTCGTTGAAAATGCCATTATTAAAGCGCGTCATGCCAGCCGTATCAGCGGATTGCCTGCTATCGCTGACGACTCAGGACTGTGTGTACCCGCACTCGGTAATGCACCGGGGATTTACTCTGCTCGCTATGCTGGTGAGCATGGTAACGATAGTAAAAATAATGCAAAGCTCATCGCTGACTTGCAGCCTATCCGCGCAGCGCAGCCAGATACTCCTGTTAAAGGTATGTTCGTTTGCATACTGGCGATGGTGCGTCATGCTGATGACCCACTCCCGATTATCGCTCAAGGATTATGGCATGGTGAGATTTCAGAGACAGCGCATGGTGATGGCGGCTTTGGTTATGACCCGTTGTTTTGGTTACCTGATTTGCAAGCCAGTGCGGCCAGCTTGAGCGCTGCTGATAAAAACAGTATCAGTCATCGCGGTCAGGCCATTCAGCAGCTATTGGCGCAACTGCCTTTATAAGTACTCATATAAAGGCAAGCAACATAAGGAAACATGACACCAAAGAGATAATTTTTACTTTAATAATCAGATAGATTATACTGTTCTACTTTTAAAAATTTTGTCGAAAACCGTTATTTGTCTGTATAATTCACCAAAAAGCGTTATTATGCGGTGCATTAACGGTTTATTATTGATATTTGATAGCATTTACAACCTCAGCAGTTTTATATTTTGTGCTGGCAGCGATTGCTACTGACACTGATATGGACGTTGCGGGCTATCATTGTCCCCTATTTATTCCAACGGCAATCCGTTGTACACGCCCGTATTTTGAGGCTCGGTTTGTCTATTACCATTTAATCCTAAGTACTGCTTAATTTTAAGTACTATCTAATCCTAAAGGTGTAATTAACATGGCTACAGATTTACAAGTCACAACCAACAAGCTGTCTAACAAAGAAACCCAATTGACAGTTAAAGTACCTGTCGAAAAAATTCAAAACAAAGTCGAAGGCCGTATTCGCCAAGTTGCGAAAACTGCCAAGATTGACGGTTTCCGTAAAGGTAACGTCCCTATGTCACACATCCGCTCTCAGTACGGTGCTGGCATTCAACAAGAAGTTATCAACGATGTGATCCGTGATACCGTTTTTGAAGCGATCAAATCTGAAGACATCCGCGCTGTTGGCATGCCTAACATCGACGACGTAAAACTTGAAGACGATTTCTTGGTATATCAAGCGACTGTCGAAATCTTCCCAGAAGTAGACGTACAAGGTATCGATGAGATCGAAGTTGAGCGTCATACTGCCAAGGTTGATGAAGCTGACGTTGACACCATGATCGAAAACCTACAAAAGCAACGTGAAGAATTCGTTGAGAAAAAAGGCATGGCTGCGAAAGACAACCAAGTAACTTTTGACTTTGAAGGCTCTATCGACGGCGAAAAATTCGAAGGCGGCTCTGCTGAAGACTTCAAATTGGTTATCGGTAGCAACCAAATGATTCCTGGCTTTGAAGCGGGCATCAAAGGCATGAAAGCTGGCGAAGAAAAAATCATCGAAGTGACTTTCCCAGAAGATTACCAAGCTGAAAACTTAGCGGGTAAAGAAGCTCAGTTCAAAATCAACGTAAAATTGGTTGAAAAATCTAAGCTACCTGAAATCGACGATGCGTTCCTTGAGCTATTCGGCGTAAAAGAAGGCGGCGTTGAAAAATTAAAAGACGACGTACGCAAAAACATGGAACGCGAAATCAAAAACGCTGCGCGTAGCCAAGTTAAGCAAGCGACTTTTGATGCATTGCTAGAAAAGAACGAGTTTGATGTGCCAAACGCTATGCTAGAGCAAGAAATCGAGCGTCAACGCAACATGATGATGCAACGTTTTTCTCAGCAGTTCGGTGCCAATGCTGATAGCTTCGATAAAGACATGCTACCAAATGAGCTATTTGAAGAGCAAGCGCTACGTGCTGCCCGTCTTGGCATCATCGTTGCTCGTGTTATCGATACCAAAGGCTTAGAAGTAGATCAAGCACGCGTTGAGACGTTCATCAAAGAAGCGGCTGAAAACTACGAAGATCCAGCAGAAGTGATCGAGTACTACACTACTGATAAGCAACAACGCGCTAACATTGAGTCTGTTGTCCTAGAAGACCAAGTGGTTGATTATCTAATCGAGCAAGGTAAAGTAACTGACAAAGAAGTTAGCTACCAAGACTTGCTAGCTGCTCAGCAACAACAGCAGCAAGCCATGTAGTCTAGACTGAGCGCTATCTATTTTAATTAGATGGCACTCATGTTCTTAGCTCACAAAAATACGGCCCCAATCATCGATTGGGGCCGTATTTTTATGGGTAAATATAATGAACTCAGTGAATAGCTAAATCATGTAATAGAAACTGATACTCTATAGTTGATTCAATTTAAAAGAGATACAAGGCAACCGAGTGCAGATGTATATGTGATACTTCAAGCGAGGTTAACGCTGTAGCTCTTTTATAGAGGATTGACTATATTCTATATTTAGGTTAAAACAGGAATGAACACTACCCCTAAACCTAGCATAACCAACCCACGTTGGAACCAAAAGTGACCGCCGAGACGCTGTTGCAACTGCTGATTGATCACCATACCAACCGCATAGAGTCCTAACATAGACACCATCATACCAGCATAAAAACCTAACTGACCTGATACACCGATCTGTGCTGGCAATTCCATCGCATGTGCCATACCGTGAAATACTGCCAAGCCGCCAAAAGTCATGCTCAGTAATGGCACGTAACTTGTATTTGGAGCGCTCGCTACTGATGTATTCAATGATGCAGCTTTTCCGCGCCATTGTCCCATTAAAACAAATGCCAATACTGCAACTGACAATAGTATCGCCATCTCGACCATGCCAGCGGCCGAACCAAACGCAGCACCACCTACCAAAGCACCGATAGTCGCTAATACCGCGCCCAGTGATAGTCCTCCTGCCAACGACATCATACCCAAGCGCTGCTTTTGCAGTCCATAAAACAACATGCCCATACCAACTGCCAAAAACAAATGATCAAAGCCTGTCAGTGGATGCATCAATCCTGCTTGCAAGGCTCCTAACAGCGATGAAGTGTGCGCAGTCGTTGAATGGATATGCCCTGCATGCGCCTGCGCCAACGACGGTAGCATCAATGAGGTCATCATCACCGTTGAACCACCCACTATATTACGAGCGGATAGCACCTGTGAAAAATGCGTTTTTGTTATAGTTTTTGTCTTGGTAGAGGCTGTCATGGAAGTGCTCCTTAGTATTAATAATTTGGTTGTTCGTAGCTTGCAGTTCATAGTTAGTGAGATTTTATTGGCTAAGCAAGCATGCCCTGCTCTTTGATGAAGGCGATAATCTCATTTAGCCCATCCCCTGTTTTCATATTACTAAATATAAATGGCTTGTCACCGCGCATTTTTTTGGCATCTCTTGCCATGACTTCTAGCGAAGCCCCTACCATAGGCGCAAGATCAGTCTTATTAATAATTAATAGATCAGACTTGGTAATTCCCGGCCCACCTTTTCGAGGTATCTTATCGCCTGCTGAAACATCAATAACGTATAGTGTCAAATCAGACAGCTCTGGGCTAAACGTCGCCGCCAAATTATCACCACCTGACTCGATGATAATCATCTCTAAATCTTCGAAAGTTGCTTGCAGCTCGGCAATAGCAGTCAGATTAATAGACGCATCTTCGCGGATAGCCGTATGCGGACAGCCACCTGTTTCTACACCGCGAATACGCTCAGCAGGCATGGCATCATTACGGGTCAAAAACTCTGAATCTTCTTTGGTATAGATATCGTTGGTCACTACTGCCATATTGACCGTGTCGCGCATGTTTTGGCACAAACGCAACGTCAACGCGGTCTTACCACTACCAACAGGCCCACCAATGCCAAGGCGTAGGCACGATAATCCAGATGGCTGATTTTGGCGGTCGTTATCAGTCTGTAAGTCTGATATAGATTGAGAGTTTTTTGGTTTGAGCGGGGTTAGAGACATATTGAATTCCTAAAGCAGTTTGTATATTAATAAGTATAAATAGAAATAAAGGTACAATTATGAGCGGAATAATCGACTGTATTGCTCCTCATGCATACTTGAGAGGATAGCCAAATTGGGCAAGTTATTCGATATATTGAGTATTTCATAGAGGTCTTGGCATAGTTGCTGACAGTCTTGCTCTTCAAGCGAATCTGACGATACCATTAATGTATCAAAAGCATGCTGTATGTTAGTGCTAACGGCATCAATCTGCGCCGCCAACTCACTCTGTAATTGCCACAGGATACGCTGACCTGCCATCTGTCCTAACGGTACTGTCTTGACCGCAGCCAATACCATGTTTTCTAGTTGGGCGAAGCCATACGTGGTCATTGACTGTGCCAATGGTAGCTGCCAGTGCTGTGCAATATGAGCAAAAAGTGGCAAGTATCCGTCTTCAGGTATCTCAGCAGGTATACCGAGGCTAAGTACTTCATTGAGCCAAGATACCATTGCTTGAGCCAGTTGCTGAGACTCAAGCACAAACTCTTTACTCTCTAAGCCAGCATGATAATCGTGTGCTAGATTTGCAGCTAGCGTATCATTACCTTGACCAAGTGCGAGCATTATTAGCCCTAATACGGGTAACTCGTAGCCGATAACAGCAAGCGCTAAATAGTCCTGCATAAATACCAGCGTACTGGCTTCGTCAGAGACCACGCCTGACTCAATCGCTGACTCAACACCTTGCGAATACGTATAGCTACCAATGGGTAAGTTGCTCGATGCCAGCATCAGCAGCTGACCAAGTTGGTCCGGCTGAGCAGACTGCGCACTGATATCTACCATCACTTTGGCTGCCCTACAGTCTCATCATGATGGCTGTGGTTATTTTCATGACTGTGTTCATGGCTATCTGATGCGCCATGAACACAGTCATGTATGTCGCTGTGCGAATGGCTATGTGAATCACTACTTGAATGCGCATGCGCATGTGAGTGAGAGTGGCCATGTGAATGTCCTTGCCCTGACTGATATGCCCCTGTTTCAGGTTCAAACGGTACCGAAGCATCTTCAACACGCAATCCAAGACGCTCTAACATTTGCGCAAGCACATGGTCGTTTTCAAAATATAACGCGTAGCCTGTATCACCGTGGTCAAAACTTTGGTCAAACATCAGTGGCACGTGCCGATTGCCTAAATGATATGCGCCTTTCATCAACGTAAAAACATCATCAGCGGTAACTTTGGTGACGACCTGAGGTTTAGCGATGACTTGTATTAGCTCGCCTGCCTCATTGATTAGCACGTCATTACCTTTGAGAGTACCTGTTCGAGGCAAGTCAACACCAACGCTCTCACCTGACACAGTGGTAGCCTTAAATCGAGAATGCTGGCGAGTATCAAAATCTAGCAGTAGATAGTCATCGGTTTGATGCTGTTTTGCTAATTGTATTTTTTGAGCATCATTTGGGGCATTTAAACGGGTATTGAATATCTTCATCATTATTATACTCTGGCTGTTGTTGCTCAAACTATTAGGACGTAAAACTCAAAATCTTAGAATAATAAAATACTTGGAATAACAAAGTGTTTAGAATAAAAAGTAACGCTGCGCCATGGGCAATACATCGACAGGCTCGCAGGTTAGCATCTCGCCATCGGCACGCACTTCATAAGTTTCAGGATTAATATCCATATCAGGGCAGTAACTATTGAAGCGCATGTCACTTTTACGAATATTACGAATACCATGTACTGGCTCGATAACTTTGGTCAATCCTAGCTGCTTATCCACTTGTTTATCGATAGCAGCCTGCGACATAAAGGTAATGCTGGTTTGAGCAACCGATTTAGGATAAGTAGCAAACATAGGACGATAATGTACGGGTTGAGGGGTAGGAATAGAGGCATTAATATCGCCCATTGGCACAGCAGCGATGAGTCCACCTTTGATGATGCATTCAGGCTTTACGCCAAAAAATTTGGGCGACCATAGCACCATATCTGCCCATTTCCCCACTTCGATAGAGCCAACCATATCGCTGATACCATGAGTAATCGCAGGGTTTATCGTATATTTTGCGATATAGCGTTTGATACGAAAATTATCGTTGTCCGCGCTTTGGTCGTAGTCCGTCAGAGTGATGAACTGCTGCTCATCTTCTATGGTAGCTGTTGCATCAGGTGCAAGATGTCCGCGTTGAACTTTCATTTTATGCGCAGTCTGCCACGTACGAATGACAACCTCTCCTACCCGTCCCATGGCTTGCGAATCACTACTCATCATCGAAATCGCGCCCAAATCATGCAAAATATCTTCTGCGGCGATAGTCTCTTGGCGAATACGACTTTCAGCGAAGGCCACATCTTCAGCAATAGCAGGGCTTAGGTGATGGCACACCATCAGCATATCGAGATGCTCGTCAATGGTGTTAACGGTATATGGGCGCGTTGGATTGGTAGATGATGGCAAAACATGCGACTCACCAATTGCTTTTAGAATATCAGGAGCATGGCCACCACCTGCCCCTTCAGTATGAAAAGTATGGATACAGCGATTCTTAAACGCTGCTAGTGTGCTCTCAAGATAGCCACTTTCATTTAAGGTATCGGTATGGATCGCCACTTGCACATCATACTCTTCAGCGACACTCAAACAGTTATCAATGGCTTGCGGCGTCGTGCCCCAATCTTCATGTAGCTTTAGCCCTACGGCGCCCGCTTCGATTTGTTCAGCAATAGGTTCTGGCACGCTCACATTTCCTTTGCCCAGTAATCCGATATTCATAGGAATACTGTCGGTAGATTTTAGCATTGAGGCAATATGATAAGCCCCTGGCGTACAAGTAGTCGCGAGCGTACCCTGTGCAGGCCCTGTACCACCGCCCAGCATTGTGGTCACGCCTGACATAAGCGCTGTCTCACATTGCTGGGGTGCGATGAAGTGAATATGACTATCGACACCGCCTGCTGTCAGTATTTTACCTTCACCAGAAATGATTTCGGTAGCACCACCAATCGCAATATCGATGGCAGATTGTATATCAGGATTTCCGGCTTTGCCAATGCCGCTAATGCGACCGTCTTTGATACCGATATCTGCTTTGTAGATGCCCGTATAATCCATGACTAGGGCATTGGTAATGACTGTATCGGCAACATCAGCACCCAATAACTGCCCTTGACCCATACCATCACGAATAACTTTACCGCCACCAAATTTAACTTCTTCGCCTTTTATCTCGGTAGGTTTGCTAACCTGCTCACCATTTTTCAGTGCCACCGCTTGATCGGTATTCTGATAACTGGTCAAGTCAGCTTCAACCTGTAGCCACAATTCAGTGTCAGCTAGGCGAACCTTGTCACCTGTCGTCGGGCCAAAATGCTCAGCATAAATATGCCGACTGACCTTCTTCTGCGAGGTAACTGGCGGATTTTTATTATCAGTATTGTCTAATGCTGTGTCTGAGCTAGCGGCACCCATTACACGCCCAGCGAAGCCATATACTTCCTGCTTGCCAGCATAAGCGACCAGTTCCACTTCACGTGACTGCCCCGGCTCAAATCGCACTGCTGTACCAGGGATAATATTCAGGCGATAACCACGCGTCTGCTCTCTCTCGAAACTCAGGGCATCATTGACCTCATAGAAGTGATAATGCGAGCCGATTTGAATAGGTCTATCACCTGTATTGGCGACACTGATGCGTTGTACCTGCCGTCCTTGGTTTAAGATGATATCGCCATCTTGGATATGGTATTCACCTGCTTGCATAAGAGTCGCCTTATTTTATAGTTATCATTTTAGTGCTATATATAACAGTGCTACACGATGGGATTATGTACCGTGACTAATTTGGTGCCATCAGGGAACGTCGCCTCGATTTGCACTTCATCTACCATCTCCGCCACACCTTCCATCACATCATCAGCTGACAGATAGGTAGCGCCTTCACTCATTAATTCGGCAACTCTTTTGCCATCTCTTGCGCCTTCCATCAGTAGCATGCTGATATAAGCAATGGCTTCGGGATAGTTCAGTTTTACGCCTCGGTTTTTGCGGCGTTCAGCCACCATGCCAGCCGTAAATAGCATGAGCTTGTCTTTTTCTGTCGGGGTCAAATGCATGGGACTTCCTTATTGTATTTATAATGTTCTGTATCACAGAGTAGCGTATTTCAAACGTTTAATGCCTTAACCAAAATAACGATTATGTTTTTTTATATCAGAGTAACGTCATAACAAATTAAGTAGAATACAGCACCAAATCACGTGTCCCAGATCCGTGGACGACATGGCTCAAGTTGCCACCAATGCTCACGCAACACTTCTCTAAGCTGATAAAACGCTTCGAAACATCCACGCACATCTGTGCCTATATATCGGATATTAATCGCTTGATAGTTGTGGGTGCAATATATAGGCAGCTTCGCTTCAGCGATTGCTTGCCGTAATGTCAGTATCGTACTGTCCAAATAACGGGTTAAGGCTTGCTTAGTCGTCGCTTGCGCAGTCTCTGTCGTTTCTCGTGCTTTTGACGAGGATAAAGGCTTTTGATGTACGTCACTCAAGCTCGGCACTGCCCAAAACGACCCATAGATATGCTGTCCTGCTAGTCCTAAATTTGAGGTAAACCAGCGGCTTTGTGCTGACTGTGCCACACGTTCGGCTACGATGACTTTGCCTTCACGGTAGATATTCAGTCCTGTATGGTAATACCCTTGCAAAAACTGTTCATCATAGGCCTGCCGCCCAAAAACGCTAATCTCCCACGTCAGTAAGCTAGATGAGTCCGTTAAATCAAAACGACTCGTCGCATGCATGTTGGCTTCGTTATAAATAATACTCTCTTGCGGCAGCCATTCTAGGCGAGCATCTCTGTCTAATGTGGCATATACCTTTTGGCTAGCATATTCAGCCATGTCGTTTGGCACTGAGCTTATTTGGTCAGTATCATCACTATGTACGCTACCCTGATTCACTGGCATGGTTTTATCAAAAGCGCTTTGTGTGGGCGACTGTCGATGCGAGGTTTTGCTTTTTTGGCTGACACTATCTTTGCCATACCACTTACCCGCCCCCGGTGTCGTAATGACAGCATGACTGTCATTATCTAAACGCAGATCTATCGTCAACGTGTCACCACCTGCGATACCTGCTGGCGGATATAGCATTAAGATATGACAGATACCCTGCTGCACACGCGGCTCGGGATACAGGGCACGCTGTACCATCAAAGCACCAGTATGCTTACGATGATAAAGCCGAGTTTTTGACTCAGCCGTGGCTATACCTTTGATAGTATTCGTGCGTTTTACGGTGTCAAAATCTAAAGCTAAAGAAGAAGCCCAGCTCATTTTATATACTCATCTACTAATTAGGGCGTGTTGAACATCAAATATAACACACGATTGTGATGCTAAGAGGTCGAGCACTAAGCCGATCATACAAAACTCGGTGGTATAGTCATTCCACTATAAAAGAGAAAGTAACGATACCAACAGTCAAAATGCCAAAAGCTTATGAAGCTGGCTACATCCAGCAACGACGTCATTCCATATATACAATCATTATGCCAACTTACTGACACTGGCTATCAGAGTAAGCAGTCGATACTATGCAAATGAATGATATTGCTTGGTTTTTGAACACTGAAATTTTTGGTTATATTGTCCACCTCATTTTCACGATGTCTCAAATAGATATCAATCATTTTTATTTTTTTAGCAGGCTCTAATTTGCACCAAAATTGTACAATTTACTATCACAAATGCACCGTTTTTTATCATCATATTTCTTTTTAACGTAGCACCATATTCATAAATAATGAGACACCTGTAATCCATACAGAGGTAGCCTGTCTGCTATCTTTATGGAGGGTTTATAGGCAAGCCCCTTGATAAATGTATACAAACACCTTATTAATAGGGAGTCATTTATTATTTTTCACATTAAAAAGTTACTATTGCCACGATAAAAAAGTTACCATTAGCTCAATTATTTTTAGCGACATCTAGATCGTAGCATTGCATCTAGTTAGTGTTAACAACAAGCGGTAGTATTTATCATGATAAGCACCCATAAAATCTTAACCGTTCGCTAATCCCAATCCCTTTATTTTATGTACTTATAAACAGGACATCTTTATGACAGATTATGATCGCATCACTGCCAACCCGCATTTTGATATGCTGATGAGTGCGCACAACGACATGCAATATACCCAAAGTGCACCTCAAGCTGCATTAGTGCCTATGGTGGTTGAACAATCATCACGCGGTGAACGCTCGTTTGATATTTTTTCACGTTTATTACGTGAGCGCGTTATCTTTTTGACCGGTCAAGTCGAAGACAATATGGCCAATCTCATCGTCGCACAGTTACTATTCTTAGAAGCTGAAAACCCTGATAAAGATATCCACCTATATATCAACTCACCAGGCGGTTCAGTGAGTGCTGGTTTGGCTATCTTTGACACGATGAACTTCATCAAGCCTGAAGTATCAACCATCTGTATGGGCGGTGCTTACAGCATGGGTTCATTCTTGTTGGCAGCTGGCCAAAAAGGTAAGCGTTATTCACTTGCCAATGCTCGCGTCATGATTCATCAGCCTTCAGGTGGCGCGCAAGGTCAAGCCACTGATATCGAAATTAATGCTCGTGAAATCTTGAAAACTCGTGCACGTTTGAACAAAATATTGGCTGAGCGTACTGGTCAGCCAGTAGAAAAAATTGAAAAAGATGTTGAGCGTGATTATTGGTTGGATGCAGACGAAGCAAAAGAATACGGTTTGGTTGACGAAGTATTAGAGCGCCGCCCTACTTCTTTATAATTAGCATATAACAGCCTTGATAGGCATCAATTGCCTGAGCGCGATGCGTTTTGGCATTGATGCAAACAATCAAAATATTTGTAAGTTTTAAAATTTTAGGAGCGCCTTTTATGGCAGAAGACAATACCCCGCAGTGCTCGTTTTGTGGCAAAGCCAAAAGCGATGTGCAGCAGCTGATTGCCGCTGACGATGCCAATATCTGTAATGAATGTATTGAGCTATGTACCGATCTAATCGCTGACAGTGCCGAAGACGGCGATGACGATAGCGAAATCGATACCTCTTGGGTCAATAAAAAGCTACCAACGCCAAAAGAGCTGCGTGCCAAGCTTGATGAATATGTCATCGGTCAGGACGCTGCTAAGAAAGCATTGGCAGTTGCCGTTTATAACCATTATAAGCGTCTAAAAGTTAGCCAGACACTTGCTAATGACAGCAAAAAATCGAAGATTGGTGCTGATGATGCGATGGTTGAACTGGCGAAAAGTAACATCTTGCTAATAGGCCCAACAGGCTCAGGTAAAACATTACTGGCGCAAACCTTAGCACGTCTGCTTGATGTGCCTTTTGCTATGGCTGATGCCACGACGTTGACTGAAGCAGGTTATGTCGGCGAAGACGTTGAAAACATCGTGCAAAAGCTACTGCAAGCATCTGACTATGATGTGGCCAAAGCTGAGCAAGGTATCATCTATATCGATGAAATCGACAAAATCAGTAAAAAAGGCGACAACCCATCGATTACCCGTGATGTGTCAGGCGAAGGCGTACAGCAAGCATTACTCAAGCTTATCGAAGGCACTGTGGCTGCTATTCCACCACATGGTGGCCGTAAGCATCCACAGCAAGAACTGATTCAAGTCGATACCAGCAACATCCTTATCATCGTTGGTGGTGCGTTTGCTGGTCTTGATGCTGTCATTCAGCAACGTACTGAAAAGGGTGGTATTGGTTTTAACGCAGATGTCAGCTCAAAAGACGATAGCCGTCGTAGCTCAGATTTGCTACAGCAAGTTGAGCCAGAAGATTTGATCAAGTTTGGTCTGATCCCTGAGCTGATTGGTCGTCTACCTGTACTCGCTGCACTACAAGAGCTGGATGAAGAAGCATTGGTACAAATCCTAACTGAACCTAAGAACGCACTGGTAAAACAGTATAAGTACTTGTTCGATATGGAAGGTGCTGAGATCAACTTTACTCAAGAAGCACTTGATGCCATCGCCAAAAAAGCCATGGAGCGTAAAACTGGTGCACGTGGTCTACGTTCTATCGTAGAGAATGCATTGCTTGAAACCATGTATGAGCTACCTTCTATGGAAAATGCAAAGACCGTCATGGTTGATGCAGATGTCATCAATGAAGGTAAAACGCCTGAAATATCTTAAGGTGTCTTTGAGTTAATATCGCTAGTTATACTTAATTAGCTATTAATACAAAAAAGCGTCTGGCAAATTTTGCTAGACGCTTTTTTTATGTTTACTACAACGCCATATACTTCGAAATGAGGGTGGCATTTATCAAACTTAATCAGTAGCAGCTCTAATCACATTTCTAAACGGTTTTAACGTGGCTAATCTTAACTTCTAAAAATACCATTACGGCAATTTCATATCACCATCTAACAACCAGCCCATACGGCGCATCATGTAAGCAACCATGCCGGCAATGACAGCGGGCAATACAAACATCAATAAAATAATTGCTGTCCATAATTGAGCTGTACTCATGATTTCTTGTGATGCCTCAATGACACCAAACACGCCGACTAAACCAGCAGTACCCATACCTGCCCCTGTAGCAGTACAGGCAAGCCCAAACCCGACGGTTGCGATAGGGCCAACGATAGCACTGGCGATAACGGCTGGCAGTAGAATCAGTGGCTTTTTTAGGACATTAGGAATTTGCAACATACTAGTACCCAAACCCTGAGATATCACACCGCTTACACCGTTGTCTTTGAAACTAGCAACCGCAAAGCCAATCATATGTGCTGCACAGCCGACTACTGCCGCACCGCCAGCCACACCGCCTAGCCCAATAGCAATACAAATAGCCGCGCTTGAAGTGGGCATGGTCAGCAAGATACCGACCACGACTGCGATGACAATACCCATTAATAGAGGCTGTAACTCAGTGGCTGCTTGGATACCTTGACCAATAGCCGCAACAGCAGCAACGATAGGTGGATTCAGTAGCGCACAAACGGCTAATGCGACGGCACAGACTAATAAAGGAATTAACAAAATATCCAGCTTAGTCTTGCCAGCGACCCAAGTACCAGCACGATACGCAAATACCGAGGTTAAATATGCCCCTATCGGATTACCAGGCAATGCCACAAAAGTCGCAGGTCCACCCACTTGCGGGGTAAAAAGCGTACCTGCCATCAAGGCTTCAGAATGTGCGCCCAGCATACCTGCTACCAAGCAACTTAGCATAACTAGCGTTGGCGCTTTAAGATAGTAGGCAATGCCCACGCCGATACCCGCCCCCATCAATATCGATGCTAGCTTACCGACTGCAACCAATGCAAGCAGATCTAACCAGCCACCAATTTGTGAGATGATAAGACCCGCTATCAATGTGACAAAGAGACCTAAAGCCATACCAGTAAAAGCATCGATAAAATACTTCTGAAAAAAAGATTTAATGACGCCAGTAGATTCAGATGTTGAGTCAGATACAGTCATAGCCATACTCGTTGAGGAAGTAATGATAAGATATAATAAAACCACAAAGTAAAATAGCGTTACTAAAAATAAGAGACAAAAAAAGCGTCATTACGACGCTTTTTTATAAATAAACCATTAAAACTAATACAGCAACTGGATCTAACGGCGCTGCTCAACGATGATAGAGTCAATACCATTATTCTGTAAACGCTGCTGAGCAGTCGTCACTGCCTGACGATTACTCATCGGCCGTGAGATTACTTGATAGATAGGCTCACCATTACCCGTTGTATTCTTGGCAACTCTAGCATCGACACCAGCCATCAATACCTGTGCACGGCGACGATCCGCTTCATCTGCATCACCAAAACTGTTTATCTGCAAAATGTAAGTTGCAGCAGGCTTGGCAGCTTGAACACTGGCAGTACCTGCACCACTTGCGCGATTGGTTGCACTACTGGTGCTATTGGTCGGTGCTGAGCCATCATAGGTCGCATCTTCTTCAACGATCACGATATCATCACTCGCAGCATTGCCACGGCTAGGTTCGATCACGGTGTTTTCAGTAATACCAACATTGCCAGTGTCTTCACTGCTGGTCGCTGAAGCACCATTCGGCTGAGTGACCACGATATCAGGCTCAAAGGCTTCGATACCACCGATACGATCATTGTTTATTTCACCAAAATCTTCATCAGGGATGGTCGCCATCTCTTGATTGGGTAAAATATCATAAAACTCATAATCGCCATTATCGGTATCAGTCTCGACTCGCGGCTGTACCTGACGATCAGGGTCATTGTCGGCACTGCTATCAGCAGGACTGAAATTGAATAATGGTGAGAGGTATATAAACACACCGATCATCAGTGTCAGTACTGCTCCGACAAACATCCATAACAAGCCTGATACGCTACTTGTTTTGCGCTTTTCAGTCGCACCTTTAGGTTTTTTGGCTAGCATGGATCTGGTTCTCCCTACTGAATCTATCTATCATAATCACATTATTGTTATCAATCGTCTATACTCATAATACTACATATTATAAAGTTGCTGCATGTTAGAAGCTGACTACTTATTAGCAAGCGACTACATGCTAGACGGTGCAGACAATCCTAATAAACCAAGCCCATTGGACAAGACCTGTCGCACGGCTTTAGACAAACGCAGACGTGCTTGCATTAAGTCCAGCTCGTCAGCACTTGGCGTGCCACCAGAGGTCAAACTCATCGGCAAGATACGATTGCTGTCATACCAGCCGTGGAACAATGCGGCCAAATCTTTTAAATAATTGGTCAATATATGCGGCTCATAGCCAGTCGCGGCACGCATAAGGGTTGCTGGATAGCCTGCCAATAGCTTAATCAACTCATCTTCATGGGACGCATTAAGCAATTCTTGATGCGCCAAACCAACCGCATCATCTACTGTAAGCCCACTATTTTGCAAATTCTCTAATACTCGGCACACGCGTGCATGCGCATATTGAATATAGTGCACCAAATTATCTTTGCTTTGTGATTTGGCAAGCTCTAAATCAAAGTCAATATGCACTTCAGGCTTACGTGCCACATAATAGAATCTCGCAGCGTCATTGCCAACTTCTGCACGCAGTTCGCGTAAAGTGACAAACTGACCAGAACGCGATGACATTTGTACTTTTTCAGAACCGCGCCATAATGCGACAAACTGTACGAGTACCACGTCTAAACGTTCTGCATCGATACCCAATGCTGTTAACGCTGCTTTTACACGTGGGACATAACCATGGTGGTCGGCGCCCCACACGTTAATGACTTTGTCAAAACCACGATCGAACTTGTTTTTATGATACGCAATATCAGAGGCAAAATACGTTGACTGACCATTGGCACGGCGTACCACACGGTCTTTTTCATCACCAAAATCGGTCGATTTAAACCAGATATTGCCATCTTTTTCGTACAAGTAACCTTTGTCATCTAAGATCTGTAGTACTGGCTCAATCTCGCTATCGATAGAGCGCTCGCTAAACCAGCACTCATAGCTAACACCAAAATCATTTAAGTCGTCTTTGATATCCGCCAAAATACTGCTCAATGCTGCATTTAAAAACAGCTCATAGCCATCACTGAGCAAGGCTTTGCTATTGGCAATTAGCCCATCGATATGCGCTTCTTTGTCGCCTGACAATAGAACTTTTTCGCCGTCTGCATTTATCTCAAACTTAGCATCGGCAGGCACGTCTTTGGCAATATCTGCAAAACTATGCACGTAGCTATCAGCATGTTGTGTTTTTAAAGTCTGGGCAATATCACTGACATAGTCGCCTTGGTAGGCATTGACAGGAAAGGTCACTTGCTCGCCATTTGCTTCTAAATAACGCAGATACGTACTGGTCGCTAGAATATCCATTTGACGGCCAGCGTCATTGACATAATATTCACGCGTGACGTCATAGCCAATCGCTTCTAGCAGATTAGACACGCTCATGCCAAATGCAGCACCGCGGCCATGACCGACATGCAGGCTCGACGTTGGATTGGCAGAGACGAACTCAACTTGGATTTTTTGCCCTTCAAACTGATCGCTTAAACCAAAACGGTCTTGTAAGGTAAAAATATCGTCCAATACCGCAAATTTGGCTTCAGCGTTTAAAAAGACATTGATAAACCCTGGCCCTGCGATTTCTACTTGGCGAATGTCTTGGTTTTCGGGTAGCGCGTTGACGATTTTTTCGGCAAGCTGGCGTGGGTTGGCCTTGGCAGCTTTGGCAGCAGTCAGCGCGATATTACTGGCAAAATCACCATGACTAAGATCTTTAGTACGGGTGATTTGGCTATTGTTTTGCCAGTCAGCAGGCAGTGTACCGTCGGCTTGTAAGGTATGAATAGCATCGTTGAATAGTGATGCAAGTGTATCAATTTGGGTTTGTGACATAGGGATTTGAACTCAATTAAATAAACAACAAAAACGATGTGAAAATGTGACGAGTGCAAGCAGTCAATAACTGCTTATTATAATAGCGACCGACATTGCAGGGGGTAAAATAATACAAAAAGATAAGTAACCTGTAAATATAACAATCTTTGCGCTTTATTGCACCATTTGCGCCGAAATTAGTACTAAAATCTTACGGTTAAGATAGTCAGCTCTAATAGTTGAGATAGGTGACAGACGTACTTTACGTACTTACTGCCTATAAATCATGATAAAGCAGTATAAAAGTAGCTATTCAAAGCAGCTATTCAGTAAATATCAGCCCTACTGATTGTAGCGTTACTGTTGCTCGATACTGGGCAGTCGTTTATACCTGACTGCTTCCACGTTATAATAATGGTTTGTACGACTCTTCTCAGATATATAAGAGGCGTTACTATTTTCTTATAGGATCATGCCATGTTTGCTATTGCTGCCAGTACTGTTACTAGTTGGGGATTGTACCTTTTATTGCCAATCTTTATTGCTTTCTTGTTTTTTATTATGTGGGATATCTCTAAAGAATCTCAAGCTGGACGCGCCGGTACATTTTGGATTTTCGTAGCGCTTGGCGCAGGCTGTGTTGGCTTCATCATCAAGATTGTCATGGAAGTCGCTTTCAAAAAGTGGTTAATCTAATCAGCGTTAGTCACTTTGTACAACTTTGCCTATTCTATAACTTCGCTGACATAGGTTGGTAAATCCCATGCGCCACCAGCAAAACCTCGGCACATTCCTGAGCTAGAATCTTCTGATTTGGCAAAAGTTTGACCATCCCAAACCCAAACTAAACGATTCCAGCAGTCACCCAATCCTCGATCTTTATGTACTGCCCAAATCTCACCATCAGAATAATCATTGCCTGCAGTGGTAATTAGCTGAGGGTTACGAGGTTTTGCATTATCTATAAGCCAATATCCACTAGCTGCGTTGTAAGCACCCATCCAACAGCTATGGACAGCTAAAGTATGAGTAGCATCAATAGGGATAAACTCCCAACCAGAGCTGTCGCCAGCATATTTTGCAAAATTTATAGAAGTGTCACTTTTAGGATTTATAAGCTCACAGCTTCCCATCGTATCTTCAGATCCTACAAACTGCTCATCATCAATATTTACCCACGTATTAATATTTTTCTGAAAATAAGCCTGTTTTGATGCAGATAGTGTCTTATTGTCTTTTTCTGAATACGAAAATGCCTTTTTAATGATTGGCTTTGGCTTAGCAGCTTTAGGTGCCTGAGACTTGGGCGCATTTTTACTGACTAAAGCCAATGGCGTTCCTACACGACCTTGTACTTCGTCAAGTTTGAGCAGCACTGCTCCCATACCTTTGTCACTAATTGCCCAACTGTCACCAGACGCTTTGACCTCTATTTTAGTGTTGAAGCGAGCATTACTGATAAGGCTATTGGTTTGCTTGGCCGTTAAATCGTACACAGATCCTTCGGCATCAGGTTGTAGCTTACCTTGACTTTTACCATTCAACCACAGCTCAGCATCATGGTAAGTTTTGTCTGTTATTTCCGATACAAACTGTATTTGGCCAGTCGGTAAAGCCTTTTTGGGTATAGCAGTCAGTAAAATAGTGGCTGGCATATTCCACTGGTCCTCGCCTGCATATCCGGCTGCTCGGCAGGTCAGCGTGTTGTCGCAAACTACATGCCAGTCAGCCTTGACGAATCCACTGCCTTCAAATGGATCGCCATACGCATCTGATGCCATAGCGGGTAGCGAAAACAAACTGAACGTCATCAAAGCCATTACTATTTTCACAATCTCTCACCCTTGTGTTAATTGCTGTTTGTTTTAGCGACTATTTATATTAACTGACGGTGGCCCTGCTACCCTAAAAAATTATCTTTTGGCAATCAAGGTCGCACGCATCGGTGCAGGATAGCCTTCCATGGTTTTAGTCGAGTCATTAGGATCCAAGAAGTCTGCTAGCGAATGATAAGTCATCCATTCCGTTTTGCGCTGCTCTTCCGTCGATGTCACTGCCACATCAACGCAGCGCACATCTGAGAACCCAGCTTTTTCTAACCAACCAATTAATGCTGCGACTGAGGGTAAGAAATACACGTTATTCATTTGCGCATAACGGTCATGTGGCACCAGTACGGTATTGGCATCGCCTTCAACAACTAACGTCTCAAGCACTAACTCACCGCCTTTGACCAATTGTCCTCGGAGCTGCTGCAAATGCTCAAAAGGTGACTGACGATGATAAAGCACACCCATGCTAAATACGGTGTCAAATAACTGACTGTGCGCAGGTAGGGCTTCCAGCGGTACGGGGATATAATGCGTACGGTAGCGGCCCCTGTCCTTAGCATGAGCATCAGTATGAGCATCTGCCGCCCCAACGAAATGGCGAATCGCCATAAACTGATGATAAAACAAGCATGACGGATCAATGATAATGACCGTATCCGCCCCTGCCCCTGCCATACGCCAGCCGTGATAACCAGAGCCACCGCCCACATCTAACACTCGGCGACCTTTTAAACTACCTAAATGCGGCGCAACTCGTTGCCACTTCCAATCACTGTGCCACTCGGTATCAATCTTAATACCTGACTCATCATTACCAATTTGACCACCAATCTGAAAGGGCCCTTTACGCCACGGCATCAGCTGCTTTAACAGTGCCATTGTTTGTTTACGCTCAGACTCACTAAGACTCGCGTCAATCGTCAATGTATCACTGTTTAGATCAACATTATTGACGGTTAATGTTGGCAAACGAGCGACTGATGCTTGGTAAGCAGGCGCGTGCGCATAATTGGCTTTGTCTTTGATAGCATTTAGCCATGTTGGTAATTGCTTAAGCCACTCATAAGCGATCGGCTGCTGTTGCGCCAGCTCTAGCAAGGTTAAGTACAGTTCGCGTTCAGCATTGATGATAGTGTCGTTGAGCATAAAAGCAGGTTACCGTGTTGATTGTTATTTAAATAAATAAAATTAAAAGGGTTAAAAGAAGAAGATGAGTCTAGATATATAAGTTCTTTGAAAGTCGTGAACTACGCATGTCCTTGCAGAATTTCCGCTTCACTACGAAAGTCCTCATATTCAAAAACACCATCACTATTATCCTGACTTTTGAAAACAATTTTGCCTTCTTCTAACCAATGTAAGACATTTTTAGCATCCTCAATAATCTCGGGATAAAACTCATTTAAGATACCATCCATACTACTGTTTGATACCGATGTATCGATGTCTGTTAGGCGAACTCCATATACCATCCCTAGCCTATTGAGAAAATTATAACCATCGTAATAGAGGTGGTACATCATATAAATCACATCACAACACTTATCATCTCTATCAATAATTGAGTTTAAGTACCCTTTTATGCGATCAGCTTCAAATTTATAAAAATGGACGTATTGCGCAAAACTATCATAAAAACGGTAATAGAAATTATCTTCAGAACTATAATCAAATGAAATCAATTCAAGATACAAATCAGGGTTGCTAAACTCTAATACATCATCTTCATACAACCATTGCTCAAATGATTGTATGCTCATTTTTTGTGTTAATACTTGATGAATATTTTGTTCAGCTATAGATGGAATCATATTAGTGCCTTGTTAGCTCCCAAAATCAATCCTATTTAAACGCCACCACAGAAACAAAATTCAAAAACTGAAACCATGTCAGATGACGCTTAAAACCAACATCACTCAACCGTGCATGATGCTCATCCAAAGTATCAGTAATAAGGACATTTTCTAACGCATTGCGCTTGCCGCTGATTTCCATCTCGGTATAGCCGTTGGCACGTTTAAAGTCGTAATAACGCTCAACCAGCCATGCATCATACTGCTCGTCAAAGGCATGGGTTTTTTCAGTCAGTACCAATATGCCGCCTTCACTTAATGCTGCATAAATCTTCTCTAGCACCGCGACTCTATCGGCAGCTGGTAAAAACTGTAGCGTTAAATTCAAAATCACCATATCGCATGGCTCAAGCTCCACATCACGAATGTCAGCGGTAATCACTTCGATATCGTGCTCAGGATAGTTTTCACTTAGCAGCGTGGTCGCCTCTGTCGTCATCGCTGGTGAGATATCAATCGCCTTAATCTGCAAGTCTTGCGCCTCAAATTCGCCTGCTAGCGCCATTGTAGCCCCGCCAAGTGAGCAGCCCAAATCATAGATACGGCTGACGCGTTGTCCATTATTACCTTGCTGACGATACTTACAATGTCGACGGGCAAAGATAGGGAGCATCGCGAGCACTTGACCATAACCGGGCACACTGCGACGTATCATATCGGGAAAACAAGCCACTACCTGCTCATCAAATGAAAAGCGCGACGCTTTATCCAGCGGTGTGGTAAACGGTTTGTCAAATAGGGTGTCATGTTTGATGGTAGGCTTGGATTGGCTCATGGTGCGACTCGTTTTTGGATAATAGAACTTACATTAGGAAATATTTGGCGATTTTGCTCGTCATTATGAAGCGAGACAAAGCAACGTATAGGTCATTCAATTTAACAAAGGTACAAGGCAACCGAGTGCAGATATATATGAAATATTTCAAGCGAGGTTAACGCTGTAACTTGTTTATAGTGACTGTCCTATAGCAAAAATCCATTATAACATTACTGTTTGTTACTTATCGCGTTTGGCTCGCCTGCTAAGCTGAATAATTAGTGCTAAAGATAGTGAGGCGTTTAAAAGAAGTATTGAAAAATGAAAACATCACAACCAAATACAGCACTTAACTCATATCTATAATAATAGGAAAAATTATGCAAACCATTATATTAGGCGGTGGCTGCTTCTGGTGTACCGAATCTATATTTTTATCAGTGAAAGGCGTGCAATCTGTCGTATCAGGCTACATGGGCGGCGATGCCGTATCAGCCAATTACGAAGATGTCTGTAGCGGAACGACAGGGCACGTTGAAGTGATCAAAGTTGAGTTTGATGACACTATCGTACCGTTAGAAGTTATCTTAGATGCTTTCTTTGCGACTCATGATCCCACCACGATGGATCGTCAAGGCAATGATGTCGGTAGCCAGTACCGCAGTGTTGTGTTTTACACTGATGAAAATCAAAAACCAACTGTCGACCGTACCATTAATAAATTGCGTGATATGGGTGTCAGCGTGGTCACTGAAGTACATCCTGCCGTTGATTTCTACAAAGCTGAAGAAGCACATCAAGACTTCTTTAATAGAAACCCAGGACAAGGCTATTGCAACTTTGCAATCCCGCCAAAGCTTGCGAAACTACGTAAAGAATTCAGTCAGTACATGGTAAGCTAAATAGCGAATTACATCAGCATTTATGTGTTTAGAATAAATGCTTAGCGCCATATTTGATAAAAGCCAAACGCCTATATTGCAAGCGTTTGGCTTTTTAATGTTGTCAGTAGCATCCATTAAATCCCTATCGCAACAAGCGTAAAATAAAGGCTAACATCATGAATCCAGAATTTTGGCAAATACGCTGGCAGGAGAAACGCATTGGCTTTAATCAGTCTGTGGTGAATCCATTATTAGTGAAACACATGAGCTATTTAAACGTGCCAGCTGGTGGCTGCATCTTTGTACCTTTATGTGGCAAGTCGATAGATATGGTTTGGCTAGCAGCGCAAGGCTATGATGTGGTGGGTGTTGAATTAGTAGAAACAGCGGTACAGGAATTCTTCGCTGAACAAGATATCGTGCCCACCGTGCATGAGCATAAAACTAGCTCCACTCTCAAATATTATCAAGGTCAGTTGTCGGGACAAACCATTACTTTATGGGTCGCTGATATTTTTGCACTGACGCCTAAAGATATTGGCACCATCGATGCCGTATATGATAAAGCGGCATTGATTGCCCTGCCAGCCGATATGTGTGTGAAGTATAGCGAGCAAGTTCGGCAGCTTAGCGATACTGCTGGTAAAGCATGTGCACCGCAATTATTAATCACGCTCAATTATGATCAGAGTAAAAGAAACGGGCCACCCTTCTCAATTAACGATGAACAAATACAACAGTATTATAGCCAGCATTATCAAATTACCGAACTGACTGGCGAACCTACTTCTATAGGATCGACACCTGAGTTGACGGTGACAGAGCATGTCTGGCTGTTAAATAATAACTAAAATGCTAAGCACAGCGATTAAGCAGCTATTAAAAAATAACGGAGCGTTCTTATGAAAATTTTAGTCAGTATGATAAGTTTAATCGCATTCTTGCTGGTTGCACTACCAGCACCGCTTTATAGATTTGGGGTTGTAGAGTTAGGCACGGCCTTTGCAGGATTTAAATTTGGTCTGGTCGTTGGTATTGCGGCACTCGTACTCTTGGCGATTCAGATTATATTTAAACGCAAAACGGTCAGCCTTGCTAGCGCAGCAATAGCCGTTATATTTTCTGCGATTGCTATCGCTCTTCCACTTGGCATGATGACTACTGCCAAAAACGTACCACCGATTCATGATATTTCAACTGATTTAGTGAATCCACCTGAGTTTGTCGCGATTGCACCACTACGGGCAGATGCGCCCAATCCAGTAGAGTATGCAGGTGCAGAAGCGGCTGAACAACAACGCACGGCCTATCCTGATCTACAGACATTGACCTACTCTCAATCAAAGCCTGAATTGGTTGAAGCATCCAAACAAGCCGTTGAGAATTTAGGTTGGGAGCTTGTAAATACTGATGCAGATAAAGGCATCGTTGAAGCGACAGAGACGACTGCTTGGTTTGGCTTTAAAGATGATGTCATCATTCGTGTGACTGACAACGATAGCGAACGCTTGGTTGATATCCGCAGTAAATCACGAATTGGCAAAAGCGATTTGGGTAAAAATGCGGCACGTATCCATGCGTTGATTGAGGAGTTGGATAAGGTTTTGAATAAATAGTTGGATGTAAGTAGCTGTAAAAACAAGCGGTGCTTGCTACGTAAAAGCTAGCAAGCATCGGTTTAACATGAGAGTGTTATGACAACTTATTTACGATATACTCAAGTTCTCTATACTGCGGAAAATCTTTAACCAACTCTAAAAAACTATCTTTGAAAGTGCTACTTTCTTGCAGTTGATAGATATCATCACACACATCAAATAATGGTAGATATGTTTGTACTAACTTAATTAAATCTGTTCGGTGATTAATCAACTCATTATGGTTTAATTTTAGTATATCTATTGACTCATCAGCATCTTCTTTATGTTTCTCACCGAACAACTGAGCGGATAAAGGATTCATTTTAATGCTGTTATCACAATCAATATGCAGCGGATGAACTTTTATCTCCTTACTTTGCTTTGCGATGTTGCAATGCTTGTTCGAGACACAGCTCAATAACAAATTATCATAACTGAACTGTAGTTTTCGATGTTGATGCTTGTCTTGCAAATGTTCTACGCTCACGCTTTTAGTAGATATCTTTTTGCAACAGTAACAGCATAGTCCATGCTGCTCAGCATGAAGCTGTTCTCTTAAAACCTCTTTTTCATCGAAAGGTAAATCGTTCCAATTGAGCGTATTATGTTTCTTAATCCACTTAGCAGTTATGTCGGGCATAGTACCTGTTTTATTAATCTTTTGCATAACTGGCTAGCCCTCTTTTTTTGCTGCAAGTTGGGCTTGAGTGAGATGCAATCGACAGCGCAGCAGTTCTAAATTCTCTGGCATCTGTTTTTCTAATTTTACGATATAACTTTCTGCATCCTCAAATTTTTTCTGATAAATAAGTTCTGCAACTTTATCGAAGTCTTTTTGTGCTTTTGGATCTCTAATTGGCACATCAAATACTTTGGTTAAAACCGTATTGACGTCTTCACCATAAACATTTGGTACTTGAGTTAGCTCACCATCATCAAGAGCATAAACCAAAATATCAGGCCGATCACTGATAACATGTGGCGAATGAGTGGTTAAAATAAATTGCACATTGGGGAAAGTTTTGACAAATTTATCAATCAAGTCATGCTGCCACTTTGGATGAAGATGCAAATCCACTTCATCAATCATAACCACGCCTTCACCTTCTAGCGGATTATCAAGGCTAGGATTGAGCAAAGCTAAACGGCGCGCAATATCTCCAACTAAAGCTAATAAAGACTTTTCGCCTTGAGAGAGTTGTTTAACGTCTAATTCCTCTCCATCTTTTTCAACAATCATAGTGGGTATGCCTTGACGACGTATACGAGGATTGGTTAAGTCCGTAAACTCTTCAATTGCTATTCTCACTACTGTTAACTGTTTATCACTGAATAATCGACATGAAAGAACTTCCTCAAAATTTGTCTCAAAATTTCGTATAGCTTCACGTAGTTTCTGCACCTCTTTACTCGAAAACTCTTCTATCTTACCTTTTTCAATATAGGTTTCCTTTAAAGACCTCATGAAAATGTCAGCAACATCTTCCTCTCTATCCTTTACCTTAGCTTTAGAAGAAGCGAAACTTTCATTCTCTATATCTTCACGCTCTCGAAACCATGAAAAGAAAGTTTCAAAACTGACCGAACTTTTTAATGCATCTTCATAAGCTGTTAATTGATTTGTAGTCGAGTCTTTATTGATATCCATGGGTGTTGAGATTACGCCCCTATTTACTGGATAGTAAGCTACTATAGGTAAACTTATATCTTTGCTTTTCTGAAAATGTTTTGAATATACTTTAATCAGTTCATCAAAACCAGTTCTTTGTACACCATACGATGCAGGTACTAGAATCTCTTTTCTAGTTGAGTTTGTATTTAAAATCTCCATTCCTATACTTTCATCATAGAAAGACAACTCTAATTCTGAATAATCCTTATTATTCAGAATCTGGTATTGTTCAATATATTGACCTTCGTCGGATTCTAGGAAACCATGCTCCTCAAATTTTATAACTGATATCTCTTTGTCATAATTAGATAATCCGTTCACAAACCAACTCAAACTCGTCGCCAGTGCTTGCAAAACTTGCGACTTGCCAGCGCCATTATTGCCCACGATCACAGTGACATTACCCGCCTTTTCAGAAGTTGGTGCAAAGTCTATGTTTAAATTTTCAAAGCGACCATAGTTTTGTAGTTGCAAGCGCTTGACTTTCATTGTTTACCTTATTTTTATAGGTAGTAAGTATTTTATCAATTTCTGTGGTAATGCTTACCAGTCAGTATAGCAACTTAAAACGCAGCTGAGGAACGGTATTGTTTTAAGAAAAAGCCTCAACTTATCTAAAACCCTCTTCTAATCTTGCGCCACCGTCAATTTATAGTAACCATTCACAATCTTAGTCCTTCGATACCTTTTCTTTACTGTTTAGATTGGTTACTCTAGGTGAATACTGCTTTTATCCACTTTGTTTTACTTTTCAATGACCGTTTCGATGTTTATAGGATATTTTCATGCGTTTGACTTCACTTTCTAATTTATCGCTACTTAGTATTGCTGTCGGGCTAAGTTTTGTGAGCACCGCCCAAGCTGCCAGACCAGAGGCTCCGAACTTATCTAATGCCGAATTCCAACAATGTCTAGATGGACTAAAAAACTCTAGCAAATTTCGTGGCGTCGACAGTTTCACCTTTAATAACTACCGACCTACCCAGCCTGATCCTAGCGTGATTCAATCACTCAATTATCAGCCAGAGTTTCAAAAAGACGTATGGGATTATCTATCAGTGTTAGTGGACAAAGAGCGCGTAGAAGACGGTGTCCGTGCCAAACGCCAATGGAGTGATACACTACGTCAAATAGAGTCCCGTTATGGTGTAAAAGCTGAGCATGTACTGGGTGTGTGGGGCGTTGAGTCTAATTTTGGTCAGACGTTAGGTACAAAGCCACTGTTTGAATCCTTGGCGACCTTGTCTTGCTTTGATCGTCGCCAAAGTTATTTTCAAGGTGAATATGCCAATGCCTTAAAAATCGTCCAAAATGGTGATATCGCGCCAAGTGATATGACTGGTTCTTGGGCAGGTGCTTTTGGGCAGACACAGTTTATGCCAAGCACTTTCTTAGAGTTGGCCGTTGATTTTGATGGTGATGGACGCCGTGACTTAGTTAACAATGTTCCTGATGCACTAGCCTCCACTGCCAACTTTTTGAGTAAGCGCGGCTATCGCTCAGGCGAGCCTTGGGGCTATGAAGTCAAACTGCCGAGTGGCTTTTGGGCTGCGTCTGACCGTAAAAACAAAAAGTCCATTAGTCACTGGCGTGGTCAAGGTCTAACACTTGCTAATGGTGGCTCTTTACCGTCTGATTTGAGCAGCGCAGGATTATTATTACCTGCTGGTATTGAAGGCCCTGCATTTTTAGTTGGTAAAAACTTCGATACGTTTTATTCATATAATGCATCAGAGAACTATGCATTGGCCATCGCCCATTTATCAGATCTCATCACCCGCGAAGACAGTAGCAAAACCGACTTTGTTACGGCTTGGCCGACAAACGATCCTGGTATCAGCCGCCAGCAATCTAAAGAGATTCAACAAGCCCTATTAAATGCTGGTTACGATATTGGTGGTGTTGATGGTATCATTGGTGATAATACTCGTACTGCTATCCAGCAATACCAATCTAGTAAAGGTATATTTCCAGCAGATGGCCGTGCAGGACAGAAATTCTATCGCGCAATCGTTGGTAATGCAGCGCCAAATCAAACTCAATATGGCCAACCTACGAATAGCCGACCTTTAAACCCTGCCCCTGCTGATCGTATGGGACAACTGATTCAACAGCAAACGACCACGCCTAACAGCACTTATTCGGCGCAACCAGCTGCTCAATCATCGACGTCTGGCAATACACGCTATCGCCGCGTTACTAGTGCCGATGGTACTATTCAGCTCGTCCGTGTTGACGAAGGTTCGTAGGATTAAATAATCTGATCTTTAGCCCATAAAAAAGCCACGCTATGATTAGCGTGGCTTTTTTTGGTTTTTCAGAAAGTCATATAATTTTTTGAAAGCTAGAATAAAAGCCTAAACGATAGGTGGTGGATTTGGCTTACCGTTGTCACCATCCCAGTTTTCACGCGCTTTGTCATCTAAATCAGCAGGGGTTTTTGGTTCCCACTTGCCATTCTCTTTCCAAGTTGCATCGCCCCAATCTTCGTCTTGTTCCTTTCTATCCAAATCTTTATAAGCTTGGCTAGGATCGATACCACGGCGTTTCATATCTGCTACTTGCTCTTCTAATGTATGAAACTGTTCGGAATCATGCATCGTTTTTTCTAAACCATCTAATTCATTTCTTAGTTCGTCACGTTTATCGTTACTCATTATATACTCTCCTTAATGGGTCAATATCATTGTACGTTCTATACATTTTTAATTTTAATATAAGCGATGTGTTCATCATAAACATCTAACCAGTCTTATTATCACCAGTCTTGAACGGATTCACAACCATTAGCTCGTATGCTTTGTATTACAAAACGTATTCATAGAATCATATATACTACTGACAATATCTATCACGATAGATATTTTAAAATTCAGGAGATGTGAAAAGTACTAATAATAATTTCTACTAAAAAGGTATATTTATCATTGCGACTGAGAATCCGAGTTTTTCCACAGATTCTTTGCATAAAAGGTCAATTTCCAAAGCTCTTGTGAAGCTCGAGTACCGTACGTGGTCAGCTGTATCCAGTTTGCACCAACCAGTTGGCGCTGCAATTTATTTAAATCATCTTGAGAAATTTGGCAGCGCGAGACAGCATGAACATTGGGCATATCTTGTTTGACGTCTTGTTCGGCCTTTGATGCTATGAGGCGATTCATGGTGTTTTGCAGGCCATAGCTAGAAAAAGTCGATGGAATCTTCATCAATGAAACCAGTATCTCATCCCATGTCAATTCAAGCGGTCTGGTCACATCTGTTAAATTACCGCCCTCATAAGCTTGAGCGCTATACTGAACCTCTATCGCTTCTGTCAATACAATTGGTTGGCTCACGCTATCCGCCGCAAAGGCTTCATCGACAGGACTGTCTTTCTTATCAGTTTTATTGGTAGATAGTATATCTGCAAATCTTTCAGCCACGGATTGGTTGCTGAACTTGATGGTTTCCTCATTAGCCCTTACCCAACCACCAGTCACCTTATGATCAACCATGATATTGTCGTAAGCTTTTGCGATCAGTTTTTCGATATCAGCTTCTGTATCATAATAATATAATTGATTGTCTTGCCTAGTCACCAACTTAATGAACTCTTGTAGTTGACGGCTAATGAGCGCATCTTGAGAATGATTTTTGACTAACACAAATAAGGGTTTACTTTTGGCTTTAGCATTCAAATAGCTCAAATGCATTTGACTGACGCCTGTTCTTTGTACCGTACCGTAGCTGTCTCCAATGATCATCGCCACATAATCGCAGGAATCGATACATTGTCGACCATATAAAGAGGCTGTCGGTAATTGGCTCGACACATCATAGGTCAAAAATGCAAACGGCTGAAAAAATATCGCTAAGCTGTCTAAGACCAACAACTGGTCATTATCAGCGCATATGATATGAATATGGTAGCGACGGTTTGGCACAATCACCTCTAAAATCAGGTCATGATATAAAAGAATATGATATAAAATAGAGCACAAATAATTTGTTTTGCACAGCCTAGCACAGTCTTATAAAAATTGGGCTCAATTTATTTTAACGATATAAGTATGATTATGGACCTTATATAAGCAGTATCAGTCGCCCTTACTTAGCATAATATTGTAATACGACTTCGCTGCCAAGCAACCGCGTAATCAAAACATCCAGTTTGTCATCATATTTGGTCGCATAAAAAACCAATGGCGACCGCAGATTAATATCTGAGCCACCAATGGCAGCTAGACCATTTGACTGACTCTCAATTGATGCCGACAGCTGGTTTATGACCAATAGTTGTTTGACGCGCTCGGCGATTGCTTGTCCAGAGTCAACCACCTGCATCGATAACTGCTGCTGAACAATCTCATCTAATAAAAATGCTTTAAAAAACGGATAATGCGTACAACCTAGCACCAACTGGTCAATACCATCATTTGCAAACACTTGTAGCTGCTGGCGCAAATTTAGCGCCGTTTCGCTTTCCTCTGGCATCCCAGCCTCTACCCAAGGTACCAATTGCGGATCAAAGTACTTGGTAACTATCGTACGATTAGGTTTTGCGACGTTGTCGATAACGTCATTCAACAACGTACCATTCAAAGTCGCCTTGGTCGCCAATACTGCAACACGGCCACTTTTACTCGCGAGCACTGCGGGCTTCAAGGCAGGGACTAAACCGACGATAAGTAGCTTTGGATAATAACGCCGTGCTGTCTCAAGTGCATAAGCTGAGGCACTGTTGCACGCAATGACGATAAGCTTACAGCCTTGCTGATACAACCACTCTACTGCCGTCAACGTTAGTGCTTCGATGTCTGCACTGTCACGATTACCATAAGGCACATTCAGCGTATCAGCATAATAAACATAACGCTCAGTAGGTAATTGCTTCGCTAAATGTAGATAGACAGACAGTCCCCCGAGACCAGAATCAAACAGTCCAATTGGCGCGTTTCGACTTCTATTATGCACAGTGGTATTAATGCCAGTTTTAATAATAGTAGCATTAGATATACATTCAGAGCCGTTACTATTAAGGCCATCTGAGCGTACTTTGATTGTATTAGGGGTATTACTTGCGGCAATATCCATGATTACGTTACTGCCATTTTTATACACATATCGTCATCTTTATACTACTTATTCAATCACGGATTGACTTAAATATAGCCATTCCACTATATAAAGTATTACTGTGTTAATCTCGCTTGAAGTATTAAATATACATCTACACTCAGTTGCCTTGTACTACTTTTAAATTGAATCGACTATATCATACCGCTATCAGTGTTTTAGTTGATAAAAATCATCCTATCTATTAAGTGTAGCGTAATTTACCCATATTGTTAATCAGCTGGCATCGATAATTGATATGAGTTGCCGCCACTTTGTAAGGTTAATATTACTTTACCATCTTGCTCTTTCAGTTCACCAATTTCTGTCAAATGATAAAAAGTGTTGCGACCGATCAGCGCTGTCAAACCATTCCTAACGAGCATATAAGGACGTATTTGCGTTTCGGATGTTTTTCCCTGATAACTTTCAGCCTCTACCTCTACATCAGCCATTGTATGGTCGATTATATTATTACCTTTAATATTATACGCCTTTAATATGATTTGATGCTCATCATCTAAACGTACCACATCGCCTGTTGTGGTCGTAAACTCTAACCAACTTTTATTGCCCTCATTGACGATACCGACATCGTTAATCAGAAGTGGCGCATCTTCCACTTGAATGCGGATTTTTTGCACAGGTGTCTTCAAAAAGTACTCAGTAATGCCCTCATTTTCTTCTTTCCACAATATAGTCGCAAACAAGCTGACTAATGACTCTCTAGTCATTTTCCCACCCTCATGCCACCACTCACCATTTGCCTTTATGACCAGATCCATATCAGCCACATTATCAGGATGCCAGTTCTCTAGTGGTGGTATCGCACGACCCTTACGTGACCCTGCAGTAGACTTTAAATACAGGCTAAGCGCATCCATGTTATTTAGGTCGCGCGACGCGTCATCAGGGACTTCAGCACCATTTTTACGATTACTAGCAGCACTATTATTATCATTATTCATTGTATAATCCTTTACCTAGTATTCAAAGTTTGGCAAATCTGTTATTACTATAAATTTTAGTTTCGGGTATGATGAGACCATGTCATCATAAACCACTCATTAACTCGATATTACCTTAACACCTATACTCATAAATGCGTATCGTGTTTATAGGACTTTTCTTTTATAATGAGTAACGATTTTTTATTTTTATTAAAACGATCAAGTGGCTATTGTGTTAATGACACATTTTACGTTATGTGTTGATATCTTTAAATAAATTGATCTCAATAGCAGCGTGATCAATTGATGCCGCAAAGACAGTTTTTATCGGGCAGCCATATGTCTGAGTAACGTTAGCGCCGCAACTCTATTATTCAATTGTTAAGCTAATGATGCCCTGAGATAAGCCACTAAAAGTTTAGGAGTAGGTATGCAAGAGCCAAACAATCAAGAAGCAATCATCGACGGTAATACTGTGAACACTGATAAGCCAGAAACAGCAAATCTGAACAAAGCAGCGCCAGAAGTTGCGACTCAAGAAGTTGCGACTCAAGAAGTTGCGACTCAAGAAGTTGCGACTCAAGAAGTTGCGACTCAAGAAGTTGCGACTCAAGAAGTTGCAGTTGAAGAAGTTGCAGTTGAAGAAGTTGCAGTTGAAGAAGTCGCGGTGGAAGAGCAACTTGCTGAAGAAGTTATTATCGAAAAAGCACCAGAGCCAGTCGTAGAACCTGTGGCGGCAGAGCCTGAAATCGAACGTGAATCAATGGAGTTCGATGTCATCATCGTCGGCGGCGGACCTGCTGGGCTTTCTGCTGCTATTCGTCTACGTCAACTTGCTATTGCAGCTGGTAATGATGAATTCATGGTTTGTGTGGTCGAAAAAGGCTCTGAATTTGGTGCTCATACCTTATCTGGCGCGGTCATCGAACCACGTGCGTTGAACGAGTTAATTCCAGATTGGAAAGAAAAAGGCGCACCGCTTAACGTGCCAGCGACCGAAGATCGCTTCTACTATCTAAACTCAGCCACACGCTCTACTAAAGTGCCTGATTCTCTGATTCCAGGGCCGATGCACAATGACGGCAACTATATTGTCTCCTTGGGTAATGTGGTTCGTTGGTTGGCCGTACAAGCAGAAGAGCTAGAAGTTATGATGTTCCCAGGCTTCCCTGCCGATGACATCTTATATAATGACGATGGCTCTGTACGCGGTGTCTTAACGGGTGATATGGGCGTGGCTGCTAATGGCGAAGCCAAGCCAAGCTTTGAGCCTGGTTACGAGTTGCTTGCCAAATATACTATCTTTGCTGAAGGTAGCCGCGGTCACCTAGGCAAACGCTTGATCAGCCGCTTTGATCTTGATAAAGACTCAGATCCTCAGCATTACGGTCTTGGCTTAAAAGAGCTGTGGGACGTTGTGCCTGAAAAACATGAGCAAGGCGTAGTGATGCACGGTCTGGGCTGGCCACTAACCGAAACGGGTTCTACTGGTGGCTGGTGGTTGTACTTTGATGAAAACAACCAAGTCAGCTTTGGTCTCGTCGCTGACTTGTCTTATCACAACCCATATATGTCGCCATTTGATGAGATGCAGCGTTTGAAAACGCATCCTGTCATCAAAAACGTATTAGAAGGCGGTAAACGCATCTCTTACGGCGCACGTGCATTGACCAAAGGCGGTCTAAACTCACTACCGAAATTCACCTTCCCAGGTGGTGTTTTGGTCGGTGATGATGCTGGCTTCCTGAACCCTGCCAAAATCAAAGGGACTCATACCTCGATGAAATCAGGTATGCTCGCAGCCGAAGCTATCTTTGAAGCCTTACAAGCTGACCGTCAGCATGACGAAGTCGTTGCTTATACAACAATGTACAAAGAGTCATGGCTGTATCAAGACAACTATGAATCACGTAACTTCTCGCCTGCGATACATCGCATGGGTCTGTTTATGGGTGGTGCTTTCACCTTTATTGAGCACAATCTATTAAAGGGTAAAATGCCATTTACCTTACATGACAATCTACATGACTATGATCAGCTTGAACGTGCTGCTCATGCTTATCAGCCAACTTATCTCAAGCCTGATGGCAAGCTGGTCTTTGATAAATTGTCGTCAGTGTTTATCTCTAATACCAACCATGCTGAAGATCAGCCAACGCACTTGAAACTGACCGATCCAACGGTTCCTGTCTCAATTAACTTACCTTTATATGCAGAGCCTGCGCGTTTATATTGCCCAGCTGGTGTTTATGAAGTGGTTAAAAATGCTGAAGGTGCTAAGTTTGTTATCAATGCACAAAACTGTGTACATTGCAAAACGTGCGATATCAAAGATCCTTCGCAAAACATCACTTGGGTAACGCCAGAAGGTGGCGGTGGCCCTAACTATCCAAATATGTAATCTATGATTGAGGCAATCATTGATCCCATAGCGTAATAGCAGCTCAATAAAAAACCGCCCTTTCTATATACAGAAAGGGCGGTTTTTTGTACTTACAGACTTCATTTAATCATCAAAATTAATCTGTCCATGCATCACGATTGGCTTCATCTTTCAGCTTCACGAAATCATCAGGGTTAAACTTGATTTGATCTCCTGTTTTGCCCTCTTTTATTTGACGTTCATAATCACGTAAAATTCTAAGCGCCACTGGAGATAGCATGACAATAGCCACCAAGTTGACCAATGCCATCAGACCCATTGATAAATCGGCGAAATTCCAAATAGCAGGTAAGCTAGCAACGGCACCAATGAATACCATGCCCAATACCATGAAGCGGAATACCATGATCATTACCTTGGCGTTTTTGGCACCAGAGATAAACTCAAGATTCGACTCACCATAGCTATAGTTGGCGATAATAGAAGTGAACGAAAAGAAGAAAATAGCGATGGCAACGAACACCACACCTAAGTCACCCACATACTGTGATAACGCTAACTGTGTCAGCTGAATACCTTCTTGCTCAACATTCGGATCGACCACACCAGACAATATAATAATCGACGCTGTTGCTGTACAAATAATGAGCGTATCCATAAATACACCCAGCATTTGCATGAAGCCTTGCACTGCAGGATGATCAGGATGGCTTTTTGCAGTTGCTGCAGCATTAGGCGCTGAACCCATACCTGCTTCGTTAGAGAATAAGCCACGTTTGATACCATTAATCATTGCCTGAGCAATACCATAACCAATCACACCACCTGCTGCTTGCTCAAAACCAAATGCTGATTTTACAATCAAAGCAATCGCTGCTGGGAACTGGCTGAAGTTGGTAACGATAATATATAAGGCCAACAATACATATAAAATAGCCATAACTGGTACGATTTTACCCGCGATACGAGCAACCGAACGCAAGCCACCGAATACCACTGGCGCTACTAAGACTACGAGTATCAAGCCTGTCATCCATGTTGGAATACCGAAGGCTTCATGCGTTGCCTGTGCAATGGTATTTGACTGTACGCCGTTGAACGCCAAACCAAAAGCCACCAGCAAACATAATGAGAAAAATATGGCCAACCAGCGTTTACCCAGACCTTTTTCAATATAGTAAGCCGGTCCACCACGATAGACATTGTCGTTGTGCGGTACTTTATATGCTTGAGCGAGCGTTGACTCAATGAAGCTCGTCGACATACCGACAATTGCAGTCATCCACATCCAAAACACAGCACCTGGACCACCAAGATAAATGGCAATGGCTACCCCTGCCAAGTTACCTGTGCCGACGCGCGCTGCTAATGATGTCATTAATGCTTCAAATGAGCTAATACCGCCATCTTTACGCCCTTGATTGGAAACGCGTAATAGCTTCCACATATGGCCAAAATGACGAAACTGAATAAAGCGTGTAATAATGGTAAAGTAAAGACCTGCGCCAATAAGTACGAACACTAACAATCCATACCAAGGGTTACTGGCAATCAACCAATCATTGTTACCCCAAATAATGCTGACACCATAATTTACGATGCTATTAAACCAACCTGCTATTCCGTCATTCATACGGACTCCTCATTAACGATTAACACTTTATAGACTTTCTCTAAGAGTTGTATCTGTATCATATTTTGACCAATGCAGGACACTAAAGCATCTTGCTCAAAACATTCGATACCAAAATATCATGTGCATGATATAGACATTGAGTGATTAACGATTATCACATTTAGTTATTAATTCTGATAATATATTTATTAAATAAATGTTACTTACACTTGATATACTATAGAATGTATTGAGTAACAATTTAGCAGTATTTATTAAACTATTGTTGTATCATCCCTACGATTTTAACTATTGAGAGGATATATACCAATATTAGATGCTATATAGATATCTTAAATGCACACTCAATTATTGCCATTACTTCTATTTAGTACAGGCAAAATGCATTTTAGACATTCATGTTGATGTAATATTCACTGATCGACATGAATTTTTGGAACATTAAAAATGTTCAGGCCCTTGTCAGGAAGACAAGATTGCAAAAAAGACAGTGGATTGTCCTACTCTCTCTCTTCCTCGATAAGCCCTATTATTCCTATACAACATTTTTAATAAAAGTGACCGATGCAATACTGAAGCATTCATTTATCACTTTTGGCAATCAGCTTTCAGTAAAAATATGCTGTTACGTATTGCGTTTCCCACTGTTTGGCACAGTACGTATCTATTTTTTATGACCATTTGAGTAATAAAAAATAGCCAAAACCTTTCTCATGTTGTTGGTACTTTTTTAGTAACACTATTAAATAATTTTGGACTTGCAGTCTATCAAGCAAATTGTTGCCATAGATATAATATCGCGGTAATCGATAAATGTGAAACCATCACGATTTAGTAAAACTAGACCAACAATAACATTTTAGGTAAGACAAAAGGAGTTGTCCTATGGAGAACCACAGCGATTCATCTGGATATTGGAAAGCCAATATTCGTCTCATTCAAGGTTGCCTTGTCGTTTGGGTACTATGCTCGTACGGCTTTGGTATTTTGTTTCGTCCATTGTTAGCTGGTATCAAAATCGGTGGTACTGATCTGGGCTTTTGGTTTGCTCAGCAAGGATCTATTGGTATTTTTATCATCCTAATTTTCTTTTACGCTTGGCGTATGAATAAGTTAGATAAACAATATGGCGTAGACGAGGAATAGCCCCATGAGTCAATTTGTAATTAATCTTATTTTTGTGGGTCTATCTTTCGCACTGTACTTCGGTATCGCGATTTGGGCTCGTGCTGGTTCAACCAGTGAATTTTATGTTGCTGGCGGTGGTGTCCATCCGGTCGTTAACGGTATGGCAACCGCTGCTGACTGGATGAGTGCGGCGTCATTTATCTCAATGGCAGGTCTGATTGCTGCTGGTGGTTATGGCGCTTCTACCTATTTGATGGGTTGGACAGGCGGTTACGTTCTACTAGCGATGCTTTTAGCGCCTTACTTGCGTAAATTTGGTAAATTCACGGTTCCTGACTTTATCGGCGATCGTTTTTACTCAAAAACGGCTGCTATGATTGCTGTGGTCTGTTTGATTACTGCATCGACCACTTACGTTATCGGTCAGATGACCGGTGCTGGTGTTGCATTCTCGCGCTTCTTAGAAGTTGAGAGTAGTACTGGTCTTGTTATCGCTGCTATTGTTGTCTTCTTTTATGCTGTACTTGGTGGTATGAAAGGGATTACCTATACGCAGGTTGCACAGTATGTGGTTCTGATGATTGCCTATACTATTCCTGCCGTCTTTATTTCACTTGAGTTGACAGGTAACCCGATTCCAGGTTTAGGTTTGTTCTCAAACCATGTCGAATCAGGTGTCCCTATTTTGACCAAGCTGAATCAAGTCGTTACCGACTTAGGTTTTTCTTCGTATACTGCTGACGTACCTAACAAGCTCAATATGGTACTGTTTACCTTGACGCTTATGATCGGTACAGCAGGTCTACCACACGTTATCATTCGCTTTTTCACTGTACCTAAAGTCGCTGATGCTCGTTGGACTGCTGGTTGGACGTTAGTATTTATCTCACTATTGTACTTCACTGCTCCAGCAGTAGGTGCTATGGCGCGCTTAAACTTAGTAGATACTATCTATCCACAAGGTGTTGAAAACCAACCTATTCTTAATGACGATCGTCCTGATTGGATGAAAACTTGGGAAGAGACAGGTCTTATCAAGTATAACGATCTAAATAATGATGGTCGTATCCAGTTATATAGCGACAGTGGACTTGGTGCCGCTCAGATCGCCCTTAATACTGCTCAAGCTGATGGTGGCGATGTTGCTGCAGCAACTGCAGCAGTAGAAACCGCTCGTATTGCACATGATGCAGAGCTTGATGGTCGTTTTGCTGACGCTGGATGGGCAGGTAACGAGCTTGATGTTAACGCTGATATCTTAGTTCTAGCGAATCCAGAGATTGCACAGCTTCCACCATGGGTTATTGGTCTTATCGCTGCAGGTGGTTTGGCAGCAGCACTATCAACAGCTGCAGGTCTACTGCTCGCAATTTCATCAGCCATCAGTCATGACTTGATTAAAGGTAACTTAAACCCAAATATTACTGATGCACAAGAGTTGAAGTATGCTCGTATCACTATGGGTGTGGCAATTGTAGTAGCGACTTACTTAGGTATGAACCCACCAGGGTTTGCCGCACAGGTTGTAGCACTGGCCTTTGGTATTGCTGCCTCTTCATTGTTCCCTGTATTGATGATGGGTATTTTCTCTAAACGCATCAACAATCTTGGTGCTATTGCAGGTATGTTGACTGGTTTGATAGTTGTTCTTGTCTATATCTTTATGTTCAAAGGTTGGTTCTTCATCAGCGGTACTGCTAACTTCCCTGATACTGAAGAGTACTGGTTATTTGGTATCTCACCATTATCATTTGGTGCAGTTGGTGCATTGCTTAACTTCATCGTAGCATTCGCTGTATCTTATGCTACTGCGCCACCACCAGCACATATCCAAGAGTTGGTTGAGAGCGTACGTTCTCCACGTGGCGCTGGCGGTGCAGTCGACCACTAAGCTCACAACTGAGGATATATCTTCTGTTACTATATATCACTCACAGGCAGTAATTGCTTGTGGGTGATTTTTTTATTCTATAGCTATAATAACTAGATTTTTAATTTATCCAATAGGTTCAATTAAACACATCTAACGCATTAAGGAATATTTTATGCTTTTTGAGTTTATCGCTACCATCGCTGCCGCATTTGGTATGGCTGGAATAGCACTTATCATAACTCACCTCAGCAAACTGGCAGGCAAACGCGCTCCTAAATGGCTGATTCCCTTATTTGCTGCTATTGGTATGTTTGCATTTCAAATAAATCAGGAGTACAGCTGGTATGGTCAACAAGTTGAAAAGCTACCAGAAGGCGTAGAAGTCGTCAAAACAGCAGAAAGCACGGAGTGGTTCCGTCCATGGTCTTACGCTAAGCCGCACATATTACGGTTTATCGCTGCAGATATTGGAAACGCTAGTGTACAAGTAGATAATCCAGATATACATTTATTCAATTTGTATTTATTTGAAAGACGAAGAAGTATAGAGAAAGTTCCTCAAGTTATCGATTGCAGTATTCCTGCACGTGCAGACTATGTTATACCTGAGAAAGGCAATACATTATCAATTGATGAGCATGTAAGACAAACGACTGCATGGCGAGATTTAGCCACAGATGATCCATTATTTATCAGCATTTGCACTGATAAACAAAGCTAACGAATTAAAAGAGAATTAAGACAGTAAATCCATTAGAAGTACATTTTTCAAAAAGACATATGATGATAAGGCGGTATTTTAGATGAATAAAAAATCTAAATTACCGCCTTATTTACTTTGCTTTTCATTGACGAGGCGTTGGCGCATAAGTATGCTTAGAGTTAGCACCTAGCAGCAGCCCCGCACATAAACCACCGAAATGTGCGGCAAAAGAGATACCTTCTTGCGGCATCAAGCCCTCTTTGATAGTGAGCCAATACCCTGCTCCCATAACGATACAAGCCAATAGATAACCCCAGCGTCGTGCAAATACAGCCCCTCCTATCATGTAACCGAGCATCGCAAAGCATAACCCCGAAGCTCCAATATGGATGGAAGATGGCGAACCGATAACCCAAGTGACTAACCCAGAAGCCACTATCAATTTAAGTATGGTTCGATAGGCGTTTTTTTCAAACAAGCCGAATAAAAATAAAATTTGTAATAACGTTACCGTGTTGCCAAGTAAATGTGAATAACTACCATGCATCGTCCATGAAGCAAAAACGCCTATCATGCTGCCCACATCTAGGGCACGTGGCACAATACCAAAAATATTCCACAGTCCAAATAATGCCACTTCATTCAGAAAAAACATTCCCCACATGGGTATTAGTACAAAAGCATATAAACCAAAAACTTGCTTGATTCGGGCTACGAACAAGGTAAATAATTGCCGCCAGTTCATATTATTTTTTATCCTTTGGGTTAATTGACTCAACCATTTCTTACGGATTTATAGCAAATAGTGGGTGCTCTACTGGTTTAAATGACAATAATGCAGCATCTTTATCAGCCGTTAAGTAACTATCACCATGTAATAGTGATGTCGAGTGGTAAGGAACCAAAGCAGTAGGAATGAAGCTGCGTGCCGCATCGATATGCTTGATTGAATCATCAAAAAAGATATGCGGTGCAAACGTTCTCAGGACTGCAGTCTTCTCCAATCCTCCTAAGAAGAACGCCATATCAACGTTTACGCCCCACTCTCGCAGCGTCTTGATAGCACGCAGGTCAGCTGGGGCATTACGAGCGGTGACTAAAGCAATCTTTATCGGAGACAGCTTCAGACCAGCTGGCAGACGCTCTTGCAGGCTCGATAGCTTGATTAACAGCTCAGCATAAGGCCCTTTTTCAATTGGCAAGTCACGCATCTGTGCTTCACGATCATGAAAAGCACGCAGACCTTTTTGTTTATAGAGCAACTCTCCTGAATCATCAAACAGCACTGCATCGCCATCAAAGGCAATACGTAATTGCTCAGTATCTAATTCATAAGTATTAACAGGGGTCGCATCCAGTATCGCACAAGCACAAATATTGGCATCGGCAACTTGCTGTGCATCCTCACGATTGGTGGTCAGAAATAAATCGACATTGAAATCTTTTATGTAAGGCGCAACAGGGCTACCTGAAATAAATGCTGAGCGTGAAATATTAATACCATCTGCAAGAATTGCATTGAGTACCTGAATGCCAGTGTCTGGACTGCTTTTTGAGACAATGACCACTTCTACTAAAGGAGCATCGGTCTCTATATCTTGCATTTTATTATTATTACAAGAATGATTAAGATTCAGCAATGCTTTGATTAGTGGATATCCAGCGCCAATATCTAAAGGATCATTTTCACGCTCGGTCATGTAGTCACGAAACTCTTTGATAGCGCTTATCGGGCGCTGCTCTAATAACTCTAATAAATAATTTTCTGATTCCGTTAAATCAAAAAGCGCAGTTGCAGAAATCGCAACTATAAGCGTGTTACTAAAATCAATTGCCATTATTTTCTCTACTTATCAAACTATTTATTCAGAAGTGCCATCCAGTTTACTACATTCACAAGCTCTTAGAATAATAAGAAAAATTATCTACCTATAGTCTAAAAGTATGACAGCGTTAACCTCGCTTGAAGTATCACCTATATATCCACACTCATTTGCCTTGTACTACTTTCAAACTGAATCGACTATATAATCTACGCTAATAAAAAATTCACCTTCGAGCACTCAAAATGACCACTTATAAAGTGTCTCATAGTGTGACTTTATGGAGGATAAGTTAATAATAGAACAATGACGCCAACTTTTTCTTTCGCCATAAAAAAGCCATATTGCTATGAAAACAATATGGCCTTACCAATGAAATCTGTTAATGAACTATGGTTTTTAAGTATGCTTTTACCAGTATAGCTTACGTTAGCAGCACCAAAGATATCGCTGGGAAGGCGACCAAAATAACCAGTCGTATCAAATCAGAGACAATGAATGGTGCGACTCCTCGAAACATATCAGATAGCTTAATATGTGGTGCCATTGCCTTAATCACAAAGATATTCATCCCCATCGGGGGCGTAATCAGTCCAAGCTCTACTGTCAATACAGCGATGATGCCAAACCACACTGGATCAAACCCTAACGCCACAATGATTGGATATACCACTGGAATAGTGATTACTAACATTGCTAAAGCATCCATGAACAACCCTAAGAGGAAGTACATGATTAAGATGCAGATCAATACAATCATTGGACTGACATCTAACGTACCAATCCAAGTTGCTAGTGTATAGGACAAGCGTGAGACGGAAATAAAGTAACCCAAGGCTTCTGCACCCAGTAGCATAAAAAATACCACTGCTGACAATGCAAGCGTCTCAATTAAGGACTGCTTTAAACCATCTAAACGCATACCTTTGACAAAAGCATAAGCCCAAGAGACAAATGCCCCGACGGCTGCTCCTTCTGTTGGGGTAAATAACCCAAAGAAAATACCAGCGATAATCACAATAAAAATAAAGCTAAATGGTATGAGTCCCGTTAGCGAGAGCAACTTGGCTTTCAACGAAGTAGGCTCGCCGCGACGCGCTAAATGCGGCTTCCAGCGTACCATAACCATGACAGTGATTGAGTACATCACCATCCCTAACATACCAGGTAAAAAGCCAGCAATAAACATATCACCGACAGACTGCTGAGTTAAGATCGCATAGACCAGTAACGCAATGCTGGGTGGAATCATGATACCTAATGTGCCACCCGCTGCTAAAATACCACAAGCAAAACCAGGTTGATAACCGTACTTTTCCATTTGTGGCAACGCAACCTTGGTCATGGTAGACGCGGTCGCCAATGATGACCCTGAGATTGAAGCAAAGATACCGGACGAGCCGATACCAGCAATACCCAGACTCCCCCTCACTCCACCAAATATTGTGCGAGTTGCATCAAACAACTTTCCTGCCATACCCGAATGAGAAGCAAAGACACCCATAAGTATGAATAAGGGAATAGCGCTAAAATCATATTTTGCTAAAACATCAACAGGTAAATCCTTAAGCATCTGCACGGCACCAATCGGTGCTGTCACTGCACCGAAGCCAACCAAACCAACACCTAACATAGCAAGCGCAACAGGAACGCGCAGCATGACCATCGCAATCATGCACAACAAACCAATGGCACCAATAATTTCTGGACTCATGCCCCTGTCTCCTCAGCGTCAAAGAACTCGCCTGTTTTAAAGATATTAATGGATTCGATTAATGATCGAATGGCAAGTAGTATGCTTAAAAAGGCACTGATAGCATAAATGGGCATCATAGATATTCGAAGGTCTTGAGTGACTTTTCCATACTCTATCGCATCAAAAGCGCTCTCATAAAGTCCCCATGTGAACACAATACCGATGATGAAGAAACCCATCATAAAAGTGCCCATCATGTAGCCTTTAACAGCTTTTGACATTTTTTGAGTGAAGACATCGACAATGATTTGTGAGCGTTCCACAAAAGCGGCAAAGGCGGCAAGCAACGCAAATAGCATGAAATACGACACAATTTCCACGCTACCCTTGACTGTAAATCCAAACTCCCCACCAGTGAGCTTGAAAATATAACGAGCTGTCACATCTAACATAGTTACAAGAACAAGAATAATAAGACTAACGCCACCGATGAACTGGCATAGCCTAGAAATAAAGGTGCTGATTTTTACTAAAAATGCCATGTGATACCTCCAATGAATTAAACCTTACAGGCTGCACTGGCGGCTTTTGCTTTTTCGTAGACACCATCAGCATCTAGACCCAAAGCTTTGACATCACTTAGATATTTTTGCGTTCCTTTTTCGAGCGGGCCTTTCCAGTCTGGATCATTTAGTGGATCAGGAATTTCGATGATTTCATCACCTTTGTCTTTAGCAGCTTGAATGGCCATCTGATCATGCTTATCGAATACTTCACCAACTTTACTAGCAAGCGCCATTCCTGAGTTTTCATCCAAGACTTTCTTCAAATCATCAGGCAAAGTGTCGTACTTGTCCTTATTCATAGTCACCATCAGCGCCGAACTATAAAAAGGAATATTGGTATGATATTTGGTAATCTCGTCAATCTTAAATGCCGTTACCGCTTCCCAAGGAAAACTCAACCCATCGACAACTCCACGCTGTAACGAGGTATACATATCGTTCGCAGGTAAACCTACTGGTGAAGCACCAGCGCTTTCAATGATGTCACCTGCCACCGCAGAAGGACGGCGGATACGCATACCCTTCATGTCTGCAGGCGTTCGAATCAACTTGTCTGTTGTATGAAGCGCACCAGGCCCTCCACCGTACATAAACAATAGATGCGTATCTTCGTACTCACTAGCAAGCGTACCATCGTCATAAAGAGTCTGTAGCATACAGCCCATTTGACTTGCTGAATTGGACAAACCAGGGAGCTCAGTAATTTGAGTCAATGGAAAACGACCGTTAGTATAGCCGTGCGCTTGTGAACCGATATCTATCGTGCCTTTTGCTGCAGATTCGTAGGTAACATCCGCTTTGGCAAGACCTGCGGAAGGATATAACTCTATTTTTAGACGACCATCAGAATCTGCCTCTATTTTTTTAGCCCAAGGTTCAAAGACCTCTGTGCTAATAGATGAGGTGGCTGGCCAAAAATGTGAGAAGCGTAGTACAGTAGTCTCTTGAGAGGTGGCTGATGAGCCATCATTTGTGTCAGCAGATTGGTTAGAACAGCCTAAAAGACTGGCAGCCGCTAAGGCACCAATTGAAATAAGAGGAGCTAATTTCATTATCAATTCCTTTTGATAATTATAAGAGTAGGAGTAAAGCTTATATTTATTACTTTAGATTAAAAAAATAACGAGTTATCCACAAAGTTAAAACGTCATTTATATAAATCTGTAATAAATACACTATTTAAAATTAACAGCTAAAATGATATAAGTCAAATCATTTTAGTAGATTCGCACCAGTAATATATTCACTAACAATACATATACCTATCTGAGTTAAAAACCCTAAAAATAGAACGTATCTCCATGATAAAAATGAAATAAACTGTATCAAGGAGGGAAGAATAGTACAAATAATATGGAGATACTCATCAGATATTTAATAAAATTTAGCAGTTTTGACTATACTCAAATGGATGTTTATTGAGGTATGAATAAGGTCAGTCTCTAAATTAAAGATTAGCCCCAACACCCGTAGCTATTGCAAACTATAGGCAAAAGAAAACCCCCTCTGACATAAGTCAAAGGGGGTTTATCTAGAATAGAGAGCTGACGATGACCTACTCTCACATGGACGAATCCACACTACCATTGGCGCAACGATGTTTCACTTCTGAGTTCGGGAAGGGATCAGGT